>JALULU010000120.1 GCA_027040585.1 Acidobacteriota bacterium
GCAATTATATGAAAAAGGCCTATTGCCCTAAAGCCCAATATATCAGCCCTATTTGCACCAATCCTATCCTGCATAAGGGCACTCTGTTTTCTCTCCATCCACGTCAAAAATGCAGCCAGAGACATAAAGCAGGTAAATAAAAAAGCAATTTTTATGAGTATCGGGATTATTTCACTCATAATTCCACCATTTCTCCATATTTATCAAAGTTATTAAGGTCTATATTTTTAAATCCCACCACTTCAGAAATCATCTGTTTTAAAACAGTTTTATAAGATGAATATGAAAGTGGATATTCAAGAATTTCTGAAAGATTGTTAAAAAGTACCCATTCCGGTACTGATACGCCAAGTGGTTCAAGCCTTGAAGTAAACATCTGAAATAGTTTATCTACGTTTATAAAACTTCCCTCTTTCTCAGCAAACACTGAAATAGGAATCACAAGGTCAGCTACTTTTGCAGTTTTATTAAAATTTGTTCCCAAATAAACTAACTTTACATTATTCTCCCTAACATATTCTAATACTTCATCTAATAGCTCATGTCTATTTACAATTAGAAGAGAAATACTTTTTCTCTCAATCATCTCCCTTAATTCATCAAGCTTTATAAAATCTTTATAGAGTATATTAAAAATTGCCTTAACGCCATTTGTATTTGGATGCTTATCTTCTGTTATCAAGAGATCATCTTTATCTCCAGTAAAAATATCTTCTGCAGGTAAAAATATATTTTCAAGTTCGTAATTTTCAACAAAGAATTTTTTCGTGACATACAGCTCTTCATTTGTACTGTTAGCAGATAAAAGGTAAATAACTCTATCCGGGATATTTTCCTTTAAATAATCTGCAAATTTTTTAAGAGCCTCATCGTAATAAATCTCACTCTGCTTACCATTTTCCTTAAGGAGTGGATACATTATCCTATTCTCGTCAATAAATTTATACCCATATCTTCCATCATCACACATCCAATATCTATTTACCTTCAAATTGGGTCTTGGCTTAAATCTCAAAACCCTTTTCCCTTCTGCTTTATGTGGTCTATGTGGATTGTAGTAAATTTTTATGTTACATCCCCGTGAACATCCGGGACAGATGGAATCAAATTCCTCTAAATACCACACCCTACACTGAAATCTAAAATCCCTGCATGTAAGTGCTCCCACAGGACATATGTCCACAAGATTTCCAGTATATCTATTATTAAGTTCCTTCCCGGGATACACATCTAACTCGGAGTGATCACCCCTGTTAAATATACCAAGTTCTTCAGTTTTTGTAATAAATCTTGTAAACCTTACACACCTTGCACATAAAATACATCTCTCCTGATCCAGCATCACATATTTACCAATGGGAGTAGCTTTTTTACTTTTCTTGTTTTTGTTTTCTATAAATTTAGGGTCATATTGCCCATATACCATATAGTAATCTTGAAGTCCACATTCTCCAGCCTGATCACAAACTGGACAATCAAGAGGATGATTTATAAGCAAAAACTCAAGGACTTGTTTAACTGTTTCCCTAACTTGTGGAGTATTTGTCCTCACAACCATTCCATCTGAAATTTTAGTTGAACAAGCAGTTTGAAGCTTTCTGGCACCTTCTACCTCCACAAGACACATCCTACAATTTCCAGCAACGGGTAGCCCAGGATGGTAACAATAGTGAGGTATTTCAATACCATTTTCCTCAGCAACCTGCAAAATTGTTTTACCAGGCGTTGCTAAAAGTTCTTTCCCATTGATTGTGATTTTTATTTTTTCTCCCATAATATACTATTCCACCATGCTTTTTTTGTTAATTGCATAATATTCAAATTCATCCCTAAATTTATTTATAAAACTAATAACAGGCATTGCCGCAGCATCTCCAAGGGGACAAACAGTATGCCCCATTATACCCTTTGCAATGTAATAAAGAGTATCCACATCTTCCTTCCTGCCTTTTCCTGCAATTATTCTATTTATTATTTTCAACATCCATCCAGTCCCTTCTCTACAAGGAGTACACTGCCCACAGGATTCATCTTTATAAAAATGTATTAGCCTTGAAAGTGCTTTCACCATGCAGGTTTTTTCAGACATAACAATAACTGCACCAGAACCAAGCATAGAACCTGCCTTCATAACTGAATCGTAATCTAAGTTTATATCACATTCCTCTGCCCTCAAAATTGGTACAGATGAGCCACCAGGTATTACAGCCTTTAGTTTAAGTCCATCCAGTATGCCACCTGCATCTTCATTTATTAGCTTCATTAAAGGATAACCCATTTCATGTTCATATACACCAGGTTTATTTACATGCCCACTCACAGCAAACAACTTTGTCCCCCCATTTCTTTCAGGTCCAAGTGAAGCAAACCATTCACCGCCTTTTTCTACTATGGTAGGTATATCTGCTATGGTTTCCACGTTATTAATTACCGTGGGACAATCATAAAGTCCAACTGCTGCAGGAAAAGGTGGTTTTAAACGGGGCTTACCCTTTTTACCTTCAATTGACTCAAGAAGTGCAGTTTCCTCACCGCATATATAGGCTCCAGCACCTCTGTATATCTTCAAATCTAATTTATAACCTGTTCCAAAAATATTTTCACCGAGAAACCCTTTTTGATAAGCTTCCTCAATTGCCTCTTGAAGTCTAATAGCCTGAGGATAATATTCACCTCTTATATAAATATAAGCCTCATTTGCACCAATTGTATAAGATGTAATTATTATTCCCTCAATTAACATGTGAGGATCTTTTTCCAGAATGTGCCTGTCCTTAAACGTTCCAGGTTCACTTTCATCCGAATTCACACATAGATAAACTGGTTTACCAGTGTCCTTTGGTACAAAACTCCATTTAAGCCCTGTTGGAAAACCAGCACCACCACGCCCTCTTAAATTTGACTTTTTAACTTCTTCCAAAATTTCTTCTGGCTTCATTTCCTTTAGTGCTTTTTCAGCCTGTTTATAACCGCCATTTTTCATATAAACATTTATTTTGTGAGAATCCTTTATACCAAAGTGTTTAGTTAAAATTTTGACACTCATCCTTACTCCAGACTATCTAAAATCTCATCAATTTTTTCAAAGGTTAAATCCCCATAAAAATCGCCATTAATCTGCATCACAGGAGCATGATCACACATTCCAAGGCATTCCACTCTGCTCAGTGTAAATTTTCCATCAGAAGTAGTCTCACCAATATCAATTCCCAATTTTTTCTTTATGTATTCAACTATTTCATCATAACCTCTTAACCAACATGTAATATTTCCACAAACCTGTATGTGGTATTTGCCAACTGGCTGATTGTTAAACATGGAATAAAAAGTGCTAACTTCTCTCACATAAACTGGAGAAACTCCAACAATATTCGCAATTTCTTCCTCAACTTCAAGGGAGATATACCCAAGCTCATCCTGAAATGCATGTAAAAGTGGTAAAATGGGACTTTTACCTGTAGGAAATTTGTTTTTAATTTCCTCTATTTTTTTTCTCAAATTTTCACTAATTTCTATACTCATTATCTATCCAACTCCCCACCTATCATATTTACACTTCCAAAAGTGGCTATTATATCCGCCACCATATCTCCAACAATAATTTTAGGAAAGGCAGCCATTATGGGAAAACAGGGTGGATGAACCCTTACTCTATAAGGTTTACCAGAACCATCACTTACCACATAAAATCCAAGTTCACCATTTGCACCTTCAATCGCAGAATATGCCTCTCCCTCAGGAGGTCTCACTCCATAGCTGCTCATATTTAATTTAAAATGATTTATCAGTCCTTCTATTGTACAGTAAGTCGATGACTTAGGAGGAACAGTAACTTTTTTATCATTTACGTTTATATTTACTTTTCTAAACTTTTCCTGTCCCTTTAAGTTTGGAGATAGCTCTGCCTCTTTTAAAGGAAGTCCTTCAGTTTTTCCCTTCTTAGCTTTTTCAACCATATCATATGATGGTAAATACTCAGGAGGTATTTCAGACTTAACTTCACCAGGTTCCATCTGTTTAAAACACTGTCTACAAATTTTTATACTCTGTCTCATCTCTTCCATTCTCACAAGGTATCTATCGTAATTGTCGCCATATTCCCCATAGGGTACAAAAAAGTCAACTCTATCATATACAAAATATGGTTCAGCTTTTCTCAAATCATGGGCTATCCCAGTCGATTTTAAGAAGGGTCCCATTATTCCATAACTTATGGCATCTTCCTGTGATATTATGCCAACTCCCCTTAACCTATCGTAAAAGATTCTATTCTTGGTTAACAATCCTTCTATTTCACCTAACAACTTCTCAGTACGTTTAAAATAATCCTCTGCCTTCTCTTCAAATCCTTCTGGAAAATCTGCCTTAACCCCACCTATTCTACCATAAGAGACAGTAACTCTTGCTCCACTTACGTCGTCCAGAAGTTCATACATAAATTCCCTTGCCTGCATAAAATACAAAAAGGCGGTAAATGCCCCCAATTCCATTGCAGATGCCCCAACACACGTAAGATGGTCAGCAATACGTGAAATTTCAGAAATTATCGTCCTTATATATTTTGCCCTTTCGGGAATTTCAACGCCAAGCAATTTTTCCACCGCCATACAATATCCAAAATTATTTATGGCAGGTGAAACATAATTTAACCTATCTGTATATGGAATTACTCCATTATATAAAACATTCTCACAACTTTTTTCAAAAGCCCTGTGCAAATAACCTATTTCCACATCCGCATTTACTACAGTTTCACCTTCAAGTTCAAGCATTATTCTTATAATTCCATGCATTGCCGGATGGGAAGGACCCATATTTAAATACATGTCCTTTTTTACTTTTTCATTTTCCATTTCATACTTCCCTTATGAAAAATTAATTTAAAGGTCCCACGCGGGGCTGTCTTTTTCTAATGGGGTAATCCTTTCTTAAAGGATGTCCCTCAAACTCATCATACATTAAAATCCTCTTTAAATTTGGGTGATTCTTAAATCTAACACCAAACATATCCCACACTTCTCTCTCAAACCAATTGGCATTTCTCCACAAACTACACAAACTTTCAACCTCGGGATTCTCTTCATCAACACGTACTTTTACCCTTAACCTCTTTTTATCCTTAAGATTATATAAATGATAAACTACTTCGAACCTTTCTTCCTCTCCATAATAATCCACACATGTCAAATCCATAAGGACATTAAAATTTTCTTTATTCTTCAGATACACCATCACATCAAGGATACCTTCTTTCTTTATTAAAACTGTATCTTCACCCAATTTCGAATGAGATTCTCTGAAATACTCAGAAAATTTCTCTTCTATATTTTTTAAAATTTCAGACATTTAATACTCCTGCTTAGATTTCTGAATTTTTTCCTGAAGTTTCATAATTCCATCTAAAACAGTTTCTGGTCTTGGCGGGCAACCGGGTATATACACATCAACAGGTAATATGGTATCTATTCCCTGAACAGTTGCATAATTATCATAAAATCCCCCTGTACAGGTACAAGTACCAAAAGCAACCACCCATTTTGGCTCTGTCATCTGCTCATAGACCCTGAGAAGCACCGGGGCAATTTTATGACTTATGGTTCCAACTACCAACAATAAATCAGCCTGCCTTGGAGAAAACCTTGGAAGTGCAGCCCCAAATCTATCTAAATCATAATGAGAACAGGCCACTGACATGTATTCCATTCCACAGCAAGCTGTTACAAAGGGGTAGACAAAAAGAGAATATTTTCTCGCCCATCCTACAGCACTGTCAAGTTTTGTTGTTATAAATCCCTCTTCTCCAAAGACACCTGTAACTATTTTCTTTACTCCCATTTGAAAACTCCCTTTTTGTATACATATAGAAATCCAGCCAATAATACCAGTGAAAATAAAAGCATTTCCACAAACCCAAATAGACCAAGCTTTTTAAACATAATTCCCCATGGGTAGAGAAATGCTATTTCTATATCAAAAAGTAAAAATAACAATCCAACTAAATAAAATTTCACTGAAAATCTTGGGGGATGTTTCTCTACCTCCTTTATTCCACATTCAAAGGGCTCTCCCTTTTCCTCGCTCTCTTTTTTAGGACCTAATATAATTGATAGGAAAATCATAAAGGAAACAGTTCCAAAGACAATCAGAAGATAGATGAAAAGTGAAAGGACACTCTCTTCCATTTTAATTGCTCTCAAAAAAAGTAAAATTAATTATATACAGAGAAGATAAAATTACAATAAAAATTTTTAAAAAATTTAATCTATATTTCAAAAATATAAAATTTCAAAAGTATTTTAATTAAATTGGAAGAAAAATCATTCATATGTTATAATTTTTTATCTTAATGGAGTAATTATGGCAATAAAAAATTTTAAGGAAATACTCATAAAACCTAAAATTTATACTGCCCTTACAATAGGTAGTTCCGACCCAATTGGAGGAGCAGGAATTCAGGCAGACATTAAGACATTTAACAACTTTAGAATTTTTGGAACTTCTGTAATCACAACAATTACATTTCAAAACACATCTACCTTTTATGGGCTTAAAATTTTGAGTAAAAATGAAATCTCTTCGCAAATCGATTCAATTTTTTCAGATTTTTATCCCAATGCTGTAAAAGTTGGTTTAGTGCCAAATATTGAGGGAATTGAAGCAATACTTGATGCAATTGAAAAATACAAAATAGAAAAACTCGTTGTAGACCCCGTTATGTCAACAACTACGGGAAAAGATTTCGTAAATGAAGCCTGGTTAGAAAAATTAAAGGCCCTTGTATCAAAAGCCCTCGTGGTTACCCCAAATTTAAAAGAAGCAAAAATTTTGGGAAATTTAGATAAAGACATAAAAAATATTGAAGATATGAAAAGTGCAGCAATAAACATCTTCGGACTTGGAGCAAAAAATGTGGTTGTTAAAGGGGGACACTTAAAAAATTTAGCTACAGACATGTTATTTGATGGAAGCGAATTTGTACTTTTTCAGGAAAAATTACAGGAAATTGGGAACATACACGGTACAGGATGTGCTTTTTCGGCTGCAATAACCTCAGGACTCGCCAAAGACAAAAATGTTGTTGACTCAGTTTTAAACGCAAAAATATTCATAACAAAATCAATAAAATCTTCATTTAAAATAGGAAAGGGTTCTTACCTCTTAAATTTCAGGGTATAGTTTTGAAAGAAGAATCGGAAAAAATTAAAAAATTACTTGAAAATATTTCAAAAGTTATCATAGGTAAAGAGGAAGTTATAAAATTAACTTTAGTATCTTTATTCTGTGAGGGACATCTTCTAATTGAAGACCTCCCGGGAATGGGTAAAACAACCCTTGCAAAGGCTATAGCCCATTCAATAAATTGTTCCTTTAAAAGGATACAGTTTACAAGTGATTTACTCCCCTCTGACATTCTGGGAATAAATATTTTTAATCAATCCACAGGAAAATTTCAGTTTGAAAAGGGTCCAATTTTTGCAAACATAGTCCTTGCAGATGAAATTAATAGAACCACTCCTAAAACTCAAAGTGCTCTGCTTGAAGCAATGAATGAAGGAAGTGTAACAATTGAAAACATTTCTTATGAACTTCCCAAACCTTTTATGGTCATTGCAACACAAAATCCATCTGAACATCATGGCACATTTCCCCTCCCAGAATCTCAACTTGACAGATTTTTTCTTAAAATTGAAATTGGATATCCGGGACAGGAAGAGGAAAAAGATATAATAAAAAATATTCCTTCTAAAAATTTACTTGAAAACATTAAACCTGTACTGGGGAAAAATGAAATTATTGAAATGCAAAAAAAAGTCCCCGAAATCTATGCCGATGAGTCTATTTTAGATTACATTATAGAAATAATAAATGGAACAAGGTTCAATCCTAAAATTGAAATAGGCGTAAGCCCAAGGGGTTCAATTTACCTTTTTAAAGCCTCACAGGCACTGGCAATGATAAATGGAAGAGACTTTGTAATTCCTGATGATGTGAAAAAAATTGCACCATATGTCTTGCCACATAGAATTATTTTAAGAAGTAGAGAATCTGGGAAAATAAACTCCTTTAGAGAAAATAAAAAAATTATAGAAGAAATTCTCGAAGAGGTTCCAGTACCTCAATAGTTATAATGAAAAAAATTAAGCGTCCATTTCTCTGGTCAATAGTACTCCTTTTGATAACTATTTTTTTTATGTTTACAGCCGGTTTAATGTTTAAAATGACCGAAATCAAGGCCGGAATTTTTTTTACAATTATATCCCTATTCATACTACTTATTGTCATTGTTTTCCTTTTACCTCAGATGATAAAAAACGTTATTAAAACTTCCAAAACAAACATCTACTTTAAAATTAAACCTCTTGGATATCTTTTTATATCTCTGATAATTTTAATCGCACTTGCCGGAATAAATACTGGAAATAATTTGTTATATTTAATTTTTTCTTTTCTCCTCTCTTCAATAATAGTTTCGGGAATAATTTCAAGAAGTTCACTTTATAAAATAAGTGTAAATATTGAAAACGCATCTGATATTTATGCGAGAAAGAATGGTGAAATCCTTTGTAATGTGAAAAATAAAAAGAAGAAAATCCCTTCATTTTCAATAGTTCTCGAAATGAAACTAAGTAATCAAACAATTTTACTCCCTGATGGAAGTAAAATTTCAAAGGAAATAACTGGATATTATCCCTATATAGAGAAGAATAAAAAAATAAAGGATACTGGCAAAATAAACTTTCCATTTAGAGGAATATATAAACCTGAAAGTACTTTCATACACACATCATTTCCCTTTGGATTTTTTAAAAAAGGTAAACATTTACCCTCACTGGGAGAAGTTATAGTTTTTCCTGAACTTTTAAGTAACGAAGAAATGAAATCCTTTGACGTATTTAAAGATTTTGAGGAAGAGACGAACAAAAAAGGAATAGGAACTGACTTATACTCTCTAAGAAAATATATCCCTGGTGAAGATACAAGACATATTCATTGGAAAAGTTCAGCAAAGACAGGCACATTAATTGTAAAGGATTTTAGTGAAGTGAAAAGTAGGGAAAAAATTTTAATAGTTGATAATTTCACTGATAAAAATGTTGAAGGATACCTCTGGGAAAAATTTGAGCGATTAATATCTATTCTTGCTACATCATTTCTAAAAACAAGGGAAAATTTCTCCTTTTTCTCGTTTCAATATGGAAAAGTAGAAAAAGGTTATGAACTTACATATTTATCAAAGATAAAAATTGAAAGATTGAGATCCAGTGACATTCACCCCATTAATTCTGAAAGTAGTAGAAATCTAATGAGAGAAATAGATATAGCTAAAACAATTGTTTTTACATTTTTAAATGAAAATTTTTACAAAAGCCACAATATAAATTTTGGAAAAGTGATTGAGATTAAAAATATAAAATGAATTTATCAAATAAAAAACACTTTAAAATTATTTTATTTAGTATGGTGGCCTCTTCCTATTTCACAATAGGACTCTCCGGTAAACTCGATTTACCTTTCAATATAATCTTTTTACTTGGAATAGTCGTTTCATTTTTTTTAAACAAAGGGCAAAAGAAAAAAGAGCCCTTTAAATTTTATGAGATGGTGATAATATTTATTCTCTTTTTTGCTTTTTTCATTGCAGATTATCTCTTTTATAGTGGTGAAATAATTCTCTCTACTGCACACGTTGCAATTTTAGCGCTTATATTTAAACTTCTTACCATAAGAAGTGGTAGAGATTACTTTTACATTTTTTTGCTTACTCTTTCAATAATACTAATTTCAACAACAATAACCTTTGACATATATTTTCTAATATGCCTCCTCTGGTTTCTAATTTCGGCAACTATTTTAACAATGTTATTTGAAATAAGAGAATCTTCGGCAAAAATTAATCCCGAAACTAAAACTTTAGAATACACCCTAAATGAGTGGGATACATTTTTAAAAAGGGAAAATCTAAAAGTAAGTCCAATCATTAAAATGGGGATTATATCACTAATATCAATGGCCACAATTACCATACCACTTTTTTTTACCATGCCCCGTTTTTCCCTTTCTGCATTTAATATAAACTTTGGAATGAAAAATTATATAAGTGGATTTTCAAATGAAACTGAAATTGGTGATGTGGGAAAAATTCTCCAAAATTCAAAAGTGGTAATGAGGGTAGTTGCAAATGAAGATCTGGGCAAGTTATTACCTGATATTAAATGGAGAGGTATCGCCCTTGATAAATTTGACGGGAGAAGGTGGTCGATCTCATCAAAAGCTTATAAATTGATTGAAAAAAGTCCAAGGGACAAGATGTTTTATATTCTAAAAAGAAATAGCAGGGAAATTTTATTAAAATCTACATTCTACGTGGAACCCGGAATAAGCGAAGTTCTTTTTACTCCATGGAGGCCAATAGCCATTGCAGGAAAATTCAGGAATTTAATCCTCACAAGAACAAGTACAGTTAAGATGTCCACGCCTATTTTTAAGAAATTTAAATATAAAGTTTATTCAGATATCTTTAGACCAAATTTAAGTGAACTAAAAAAAATAAAGAAAATAGATATAGCAAAAGTATCACCCTCAACACTTGAAATTCCAGACTACAACGAAAAGATAAAAAATCTGGTGCTAAAAATTACTAAAGACAAAAAAACTCCAGTTGAAAAAGTACTGACGATAGAAAGATATCTCAAGAAAAATTATAAATACTCTCTCAATTTAAAACCTGTCCCTAAAGATGAAGATCCAATTTTTAATTTTCTATTTATATCAAAAAAAGGACACTGTGAGTATTTTGCCTCAGCAATGGCTATAATGGTGAGATATTTGAAAATTCCATCAAGGCTTGTAAATGGTTTTAGAAGGGGTGATTACAATAAATTAGATGGAACATTTGTTGTTAGAGAACTCCATGCCCACAGCTGGGTTGAAATATATTTCAATCAATATGGATGGATTTCCTTTGACCCAACCCCAGCCACAAGTGAAATGTTTAAAGAATCCTTTATATCAAATTTAATTGAGGCAATAACCTTCATCTGGGTTAAAAACGTTATAAATTATGACTTTTCAGATCAGGTGAGACTCTTCTGGAAAATACACAACACTACAATTGATTACAAGAGGAAATTTAAAAAATTAAGGGAAAATATAATGGATAGACTGGCAAATTATCTCCAGAGCAAAATCGGAACATTTGACAGGAAAATAAATCCCATTTTTTATGGTAAGAAACTCTTTTTTATGGCGATAATCCTAATTCTAACGCCAATTCTACTTATATTAGCAATAAAAAATGTAAGGATAAAAAATAAAAGTAAAAAATATCAAAACATTTATTCTAAAATAATGAACAATCTCCTCATAGAATTAAAGAAAAGAGGAGTTGAGAAAAAAGAGGGAGAGACCTTATTGGAATTTGTAAACAGAATAAAACATAAAGATTTAAAAGATGAACTATTTAATATTGTAAAATTATACTACGAGGGCAGATTTGGACAAAGGGACAATGAAGAAAAACTTAAACAAAGGATAAAATCAGCAATAAAAAAATTAAAGGAAATTAATACTTTATAAGTGGAAAAATTATCTCCTCTACCTTCTTTAAATCCTTTAAGTCACCCTTTTCAACTAAATCTTTTAACTCCTTAGACTGGTCAGAATCTAAAAAAGATTTTAAATCATTTACAAAGGGATCATTTTTATACTTCTTTAGGAATTTTTCACAACCCTTTAAAACTGTATCTAAATTACTTTTAGCGATGCCAAAATTCCTGTTTTCAAAATTAATATAAACATTTAAAAACATCCCTTTTATTGCCATTTCATCTCGAAGCATGGAAATCTTCTGGTTAAGATTTGAAAT
>JALULU010000121.1 GCA_027040585.1 Acidobacteriota bacterium
GTATAACAGGCTCAAATGGAAAATCTACAACAGTTACTTTGCTTTCTCATATATTAAATAATTGTGGTGTTGAAAGCATAGTTGCTGGAAACATTGGAAAGTCCGTATTTGAAATTAATAAAAAAGAGATTGAGAATAAAACAATTATTCTTGAACTTTCAAGTTTTCAACTTGAGACAATGATTGACTTTAGACCAAAAATTGGAGTTTTACTCAATTTAACCCCCGATCACCTTGACAGACATCCTGATTTTGATACATATATTAAAGCAAAATTAAATATTTTTAAAAACCAAAATGAAGATGATTTTGCAATTTTAAATGATATTCTCCCGGAATATTCTTTTATAAATGAACTCAAGTCAAAGAAATTGGGTTTTACTACAAGGGGTGAACTGAAGAACTTCTATGATGGTGTTTTTGTGAGAAATGAAAAGATATATTTTAAAAGAGGTGAAAGTATTGAATTTGTTGGAAATAGAGAGGATATCAATTTAATTGGAGAACATAATTTAGAAAATTTTCTTGCGGCCTATATCGTTTCAAAAGTCAATGGGATTAATAATACGGATATTTTAGAAGGTGTTAAAGGTTATAAAACTTTGCCTCACAGACTGGAATTTGTGGGAGAGTTAAATGGTGTTAAATTTTATAACGATTCTAAGGCAACCAATGTGGATTCTGCAATTATGGGAGTTAAAAGTTTTTCAAAGGGAGTCCATTTAATTTTAGGTGGTAAAGACAAAAACACTGAACTTGATTCACTTTTTAAGGCTATGGAAAGTAGGGTAGTGGGAGTATATCTCATTGGAGAGGCTGCTGAAAGATTTTCAAATGAGATGGGAGATAGATTTAAAAAGACCATGTGTGTTGATTTAAAAGATGCCATGTTAACCGCTTTTAAAAAAGCAAAGAGTGGAGATGTAATTTTACTTTCTCCTGCATGTGCGAGTTTTGATATGTTTAAAAACTTTGAGGATAGGGGAGAAAGGTTTAAAGAAATTTTTAAGGAGTTAAAAGAAAGTGGAGATTACGAATAATACAAAGAAGGTTAGAAGTCTTATATTTGCTATATTTACTCTCTTTTTCTTAGGACTAATAATGGTATTTAGTGGTTCAACTCCTTACAGTGAATATAAATATGGATCATCTTTTTTTCTTTTTGGAAAACAATTAATTTTTGGAATATTTGCAATATTTTTGTTTTTACTAATTTTAAAAATCGATCTGGAATTTCTTTCTAAAAAGGGTGTTATTTATTTTATATATTTGCTTACAATAATACTTTTAATTGTCCCATTCTTTTTACCTCAACTAAATCACACAAGAAGATGGATACACCTCAAGTGGATTTCATTTCAACCTTCTGAAATAGCGAAATTTGCGGTAGTTTTGCTTGTTGCTAAATTCCTTTCAGAGATTAAAGAAATAAACATAAATATAAAAGGAAACTTAGCACGTATTTTTATTCCTGTGTTTATTATAGCCCTTCTAATTTATTTTGAGCCAGATTTTGGAAATTTTGTAATGATTTTGGGATTTACTATAATCCTATTGTTTTTTAAGGGAATTAAAGGTAAATATATTACAATTTTTTTAATTTCAATATTTTTATTGGGTACAATTTACCTTTTTCTTCACGGTTATGCTGAAAAGAGAGTTTTAGATTTTTTTGGAAATTTTGCAAGTTATCAAGGGAGTAATTTTCAGACAAAGCAATCTTTAATAGCAGTAGGGCATTCAGGTTTTTGGGGAACTGGTCCTGGTAGAAGTGTGGAAAAGTTATTTTTTTTGCCAGCACCTTATAGTGATTTTATTTTTGCACTAATATGTGAAGAATTGGGATTTATTGGGTCTTTCATTGTAGTTTTTTTATATATTTTTATTATTGTAAAGGGAATTTCAATGTCTTTGAATTTAGAAGATGATTTCTATGGATATCTTGGTGTCGGAATTTGTATTATGCTTTTATTACATGTGGTGTTAAATGTGAGTATGGTGCTAAATCTTATACCCACAAAGGGTGTGGCGTTACCACTTATGAGCATGGGAGGGTCTTCCCTTTTAGTAACCATGATGGAACTCGGGGTTTTGTGTAATATTTTAGTCAACAATAAAAGAAGGGAATTGGCAGTATATGTTTATTAGCGAAAGGACTTTAAAATTTAATAAAAGTGTCAGAAGAATCCATTTTGTAGGTATAGGTGGGGTAGGGATGAGTGGTATTGCGGAGTTGCTTAAAAATATGGGATTTGATATTACAGGTTCAGATTTAAAGAAGAGTGTTTATACTGAAAAACTTCAAAATCTTGGGTGTGAGATAACTTTTTCACATTCACCATTAAACGTTAAGGATGCTGATGTAGTAGTTTATTCTTCTGCCATAACCGAAGATAATCCTGAAATTGTTGAGGCAAAAAAGTTAGGTATTCCCGTGATTAAAAGGGCTGAAATGCTTGCTGAACTTATGAGAATGAAATTTGGAATTTTAATTTCTGGCTCACATGGAAAGACTACGACAACCTCAATGTGTTCAATTTTAATTCATCTTGCTGGGCTTGATCCCACAATAGTTATTGGTGGGAGATTAAATATCTTTGGCGGAAATGCTCGTTTAGGGGAAGGTGATTATCTTGTGGCAGAAGCGGATGAGAGCGATGGCTCGTTTTTGAGACTGTTTCCAACAATTGCAATTATAACCAATATAGATAGGGAACACATCACATTTTATGGCTCTTTTGAAAATTTACTCAATGCTTTTATTGAATTTGGGAATAGGGTACCTTTTTATGGATCAGTGATTTTTTGCGGAGATGATGAAAATGTTAGGAAAGTAGCCAATAAGGTTGACAGAAAAAAGATATCTTATGGATTTTCTAAAAACAATGATGTGAGAGGTTATGAATTAGAATCACATGGAAATGGTTATAAATTTAAGGTTGATTTTAAAGGTAATTTTCTTGGAGATTTTTTGACAAAGGTGCCAGGCAAACATAATGTTTTAAATTCTTTGTCTGTCATTTCGCTTGCTATAGAGATGGGAATTGATATAGATGTTGTAAGAAGGAGTCTTGAAATTTTCTCAGGTGTTGATAGGAGATTTCAAATTAAGGGAATTAAAAAAGGAATAACTGTTATAGATGATTATGCACATCATCCCTCTGAAATAAAAACAACCTTTGATGCAATTTCAGATATGTCTCCAAATA
>JALULU010000122.1 GCA_027040585.1 Acidobacteriota bacterium
ATTTCCCATGGATAGGCTTCCTCCTGTTTGTTTTTTTCTCACTGGGAAGTCTATCCGACTTTTTTAATAATCTCAAAATCTTAAAAAGTCTTCAGATGAAATTGCGAACATTAGTGTACAGTATCTGGCTGATTTTCCCCAATCTTTTTCATCTATCAATGAATCATATATAGATTCGGTTGATGTTTCTCGCCCGGTATTATTAGCTGAAATTTCTCCCGGTCATTATAATTTGATTGACGGGAATCATAGAATAGAGAAAGCACGCAGGATGGGGATAAGCCGTTTATTTGCATATAGACTGAAAGTAGAACAGCACATAAAATTTTTGACTGATAGAAAGGCATATTTATCATACGTAGCATATTGGAATACAAAACTGAAATAATTGTATAACCACAAAAGGCCGAACCATCGGCTGCAAGAGATGGCACACATCGCAGCGGTTTTTTTAAGGCTATGCTCCGCAGAAGATACCGCCTGTTTTCCGCCCTGAGCCGTAGTGTTAGGAGTAAAAAACAATGATACTTGCACAGGAAGAACGGTTACTTACAGAATGGCAAGGGAGTCGAGCAGGTTTTATTCGTGATTGTGTGAAATCCGAAAATGACTATAAAAATTCTTCTTTTAAAATAGCATTCATTTTTAAGGAAGTAAATGATCCTGGCGGTGACGGTTGGGATCTTAGAGAAATTTGCCTTGACAAGCAGGGGCGATATAAAATATAAAAAAAGTATTTGGATATTCAGCTGATTGGTGAGAATGAAAAAGATACGGGGTTGCAAAGATAGATGCTAAATATTGAAATAAAAGAATACTATTTTATCTTGCAAAGAGAGCGTTTTTATTTGGTGGGGACACAATTTCGTAAAAACTTGACTAAATCCGGCTTACAACGTATAAAAATAAAAACGCAATAAGAATTTATGCATAAACAGAGATTTTAACGGGAGAAAGGGAATGATAAAAGAAAAATATAAACAATGGTGCTTAACCAACCAATTTGGAGAAATAATGATAGGGTTTATACAAATGTTGGCCGGGATTGGAATCGAGTTTGACATTTGATCGCTGAAACAATAAAAGGGAATAAAATATGAACGCATCCCTAACACTTGCTATAACAAAAATAGGTGATTTGTTATTAAACAACAAAATCACACAGAATTCATATGGTGGAGAAATTACAGACATCAAACTAGTAATTCCTAATTATCAAAGACCATATAAATGGGGCACAAAAAATGTCATTCAACTACTTGATGATATTCTTAATGCTAAAAACGAAAATAGAGAAACCTATCGAGTAGGTACACTAATTCTTCATAATGGCAAAGAGGATAATAATAACTATAACATCGTTGATGGACAACAGAGAACAATTACTTTTTCTTTGCTACTTTGGGCATTTCATAAAGCACTTGATAAAGAATCTAACAAAGAATTTAATATTAAATTTTTGAATCAACCTGTAACTGATAATGTTCATAATACTCGTAATATACCAAAAAACTTCCGCACTCTTGAAAGACGTATAGACCATTTAGGTACTGATAAAGAAAAAGAAGAATTGCTCGACTATATAAAAGATAACTGCGAGTTTATAGTTGTGATAACAAATGATATTTCAGAAGCCTTTCAATTCTTTGATTCACAAAATGCACGCGGTAAAAAGCTATATCCTCATGATTTATTGAAGGCTTTTCATCTTCGTGAGATGAGAGATCTAAGTGTGGAAGAAACTGAAAGAACGGTAAAAACTTGGGAAGATTTAGACCAAAAAGCACTTTCACGCCTATTTACCGACTATCTTTATCGCATAAGAGAATGGGCCAAAGGCAACATGGCAAAAGAGCTTACAGAACATAATATATATAAATTCAAAGGCATTACTCGTAAAGATAATTATCCTTACGCTCAATTCTACAAAGGAGCGTTCGCATATGCAGATACGGCAAATCATGCCTCGATGCCATTTGTAACAGGGATACGAAATCTTAAACCGTTTCAGTTGGATACACCGATTATAGCAGGAAAGCCATTTTTCGACTATACAAAACACTACTTTGAAATTCTTAAAGATATTCAGGATAACAGCAAATATGAGGGTTATTTTATAAATGATAACGATATTGTAAAAACACTTGACCTGAGAAAAAACAAAAACGGTGTTGGCAATCGAATTGCGCGTTTGTTGTTTGATACGGCTATTTTGCTTTATATTGACAGATTTACACCTACGGAGCGGCCTACAAAAGAAGACCTTAATATATTAGACCAATTTGTTTGGTTTGCTTTTATTTGGGCTTATTCACTAAGAGCGCAATATCATAATCTCGGCTGGCAATCTGCGCAAAACTATATCATGGGCAATCAAGATAAATTTAACTCTTTTAATATCTATAAACTCACCAATGAAGCCGACTCACCGGTTTCCCTGTTAAGTGTCTTGTCTGACAGGATTAATCCACTGCCAAACGATTCCATAGTAGCAAAAAAAGATAATCTTGATGACAAGGAAGATGGTGTTTACCAAAACTATCTTCACTATTTCAAAGAAAAAAATTTCATGGAAGAAAAAGATGAAAACAAAAACAAAAATGATACCACTTAAAGAACTCTCTATTGCCGAAATCTATAATGGTGAAAAAGCAACCTATGAAGTACCGATATATCAAAGAAACTATGCATGGGAAAAAGATGAAATATTTGCACTGATTCAGGATGTCTATGATGCATTTAGTTCTCACAAGAAAACTTATTTTATAGGGACGTTAGTGACCTACCATAAGGGCGATCAAATCTATGAAGTTATTGATGGGCAACAGCGTTTAACCACAATTTATCTTGCTCTTCGCGCATTAGATATTTCCTCGCAAAATAAATTGACATATAGGGCACGGAAGAATTCGGATATCACAATTAATAGCATACCTGATTTTAATATTGAAGAAAAAGATTATGGAATTGAGAATGGTTTTAAGCTTGCCAAAAATGCAATCAATGAGATAGTCCCTGATGAAGAAAGTAAAAACTTCATCAATTATTTTCAGGAAAATGTTCATCTCATTCATTATCAAGTGCCCAAAGATATTGATTTAAACCACTACTTTGAAATTATGAATTCAAGAGGTGAACAACTGGAAAAGCACGAAATTATAAAAGCACGCCTTATTGAAAAACTGAATGAAGACGACAAGGAG
>JALULU010000123.1 GCA_027040585.1 Acidobacteriota bacterium
GATGATGAAGATAAAAATATGAAAATAGTTGAAGTTTATAAGAAGGGATTTAAGGTTAATGACAGGATATTAAGACCAGCCATTGTAAAAGTTGGCAAAAAATCCTAATATCCCGTCCCCTGTTATGGGGAATATATAACAAAATATTTTCACTGTCAAGAGTAAGGTTTTAAATGAACGTAAAATTAGAATGTATACCATGCTTTTTTAAGCAGGTACAGAAAATCTGTAGTGAGTGTGAAATAGATAAATTTAAGTGTATGGATTATTTTAAAAAGGTGTCAGACACGATTTTAGATGAGAAAAATTTTTCAAAAACTCCCCCGGAAATTTCAATGAAAATTTATGAAATACTTTCAAATGGGGACGAAAATTACGATCCCTACAGAGATAAAAAAGAAAAATTGAGTAAAAAATTACTGAAGATTGAAAATCTTTTGAGGGAAGAAATAAATAAAAGTGATGACAGGATATTGACTGGTTTAAAACTTGCGATTTCGGGAAATATTATTGATTTTGGTGCAAAGGATGATGTGGATTTTGGAGAAATTTTTAAAAATATTGAGAAAGTAAAAAATTTTCTACCTGATGTAAAAACTTTAGATAAATTTAAAAAAGATTTGGATTCGGCTAAAAAGATTTTATATATTGGCGATAATTCCGGTGAGATTATCTTTGATAAGATTTTTATAGAGGTGTTGCCCAGAGAAAAAATTACCTTTGTTGTAAGGGGTGGTCCAATTATAAATGATGTGACCTTAAAAGATGCAAAGACGGTAGGATTGACTAAAATTGTTAATGTCATTGATACGGGATTAAAAATGCCAGGCCTTCTTCCAAAACTTTCAAGTAGAGAGTTTTTAAAGGAATATAGTGAATGTGATATGGTGATTTCAAAAGGGCAGGGGAACTTTGAGACCCTTGAAGGGGAGGATAAAAATATCTATTTTCTATTTCAGGCAAAATGTCCAGTAATAGCAAATTATCTTGGCCTCCCCATAAATCAATTTGTGTTTTATAACAGGGAGCTGGGGAATGGGTAGGTTTATGAGTGATTTAAAATTTTTTAGGTTAATTCCTCAGCTATTTGTTTGGCCTGTTCTAAAACAGTTTTAGTTGCAACCTCCTGCATATCTGGTGGGTATCCATATTTTCTGAGGGTTCTTTTTACAATAACTCTAAGCCTTGCCCTTGCATTTTCTCTAATAGTCCAGTCTATTGAAGCATTCTTTTTTACTTTTTTATAAAGGATGGTGGCAAGTTCCTTTAGTTTTTCTTTACCCATAACTTCTAAAGCATTTTTATTATTAGCAAGGGCGCAGTAAAATGCATATTCATATTTTGAAAGTCCCATTTCATCTGGTTTTTTATCTATATCATTTACAATTTCCTTTGCCATTTTTATGAGTTCTTCGATTACCTCAACAGCAGTAATTACCCTATTATGGTATTTTTTAATTAATGAATTGAGTGCTTCCATAAAGGTTTTACTCTTTACTACGTTTATTTTCATTCTTACTTTTATTTCATCATTTATTATTTTTGTTAAAACTTCTACTGCTATATTTTTATGTTTCATGGATTTTACTTCTTCTAAAAATTCATCCGATAGAATTGATAAATCCGGTTTTTTTAGCCCTGCGGCATCAAAAAGATCTATTACTTCTTTTGGAACGATAGCTTTATCGATAATTTGTTTTATTGCTGTTTCTAAATGATTGTTTTCCTTTGCCCCTCCTCTTTCAAACTTCATAAGTCTAACTTTAATTGCTTGAAAAAGTGCGACCTCTTCTTTAATTTTTTTAGCCTCAGGGTGGGATTGCGCAATAGTGTATGCTTTAGATAGAGAAGTTACAGCGTCAATAAACCTTTTTTTACCATCTTCCATTCCTAAAATAAAATCTTCAGCTTCAAGAATAATTGAAAGTTTTTGTGGGGTGTCAGCAGTAAAGAATCTATTATAGTTAAAGCCAAAAAGCATATCTCTGACCACTTCATATTTTTCCTTCATTATTTTTACAGCCTCTTCTATGGGCTTTGTGGGATCACCTTTACCTCCGCTATTGGCATAAACTGATAATGCCTCTTTAAGTTCTGAGGCTATGCCAATATAATCTACTATTAACCCAGCAGGTTTATCTTTAAATACCCTGTTTACTCTTGCTATTGCCTGCATTAAGGTATGTCCCTTCATAGGTTTATCAATATACATTGTGTGAAGGCAAGGCACATCAAAACCGGTAAGCCACATATCAACCACTATTACCAGTTTTAGTTCATCATCTGGATTTTTGAATCTATCCCCTAATTTTCTTCTTTCGTTCCTTGTTAAAAAAAACCTTGCAATTTCAGGTTCATCTGAAGAGGATGCAGTCATAACAACCTTTATCTTGCCCTTTGTTAAATTATCGCTATGCCAATCAGGTCTAAGCTTAATAATTTCATTGTAAAGCCTTGCAGCAATCCTTCTTGTCATTGCCACAATCATTCCTTTACCATCTATGACTTTTAATCTTTCCTCAAAGTGATTTACAATATCTTTAGCTAACAACTCTATTCTATTTTTACTTCCTATAAGAGTTTCTAAATCTCCCCACTTTGATTTTGATTTTTCTACTTCATATAATCCTTTTCTGTTTAATTCTTCCTCAAATTCTTTAATTAAACGCTTTCCCTCCTCTGTTATTTCAACCTTTATTAATCTACTTTCATAGTAAATGGGTACTGTAATTCCATCTTCTACAGAATTAGAAATATCATAAATATCTATATAATTCCCAAACACGGCGGGAGTGTTTCTGTCTTCAAGTTCAATTGGTGTGCCTGTAAAAGCAATATAGGTGGCATTGGGTAATGCGTCTCTTAAATACTTTGCAAAACCATATTTTAAATTTCCATCTTTTTTATCAATTTTTGCCTTAAATCCATATTGGGTTCTATGCGCTTCATCCACAATTACAATAATGTTGTCCCTTAAAGAAAGTGTTTCGTAAACATTTCCCTCTTCAGGCCAGAATTTATGAATGGTTGTAAAAACAATACCACCTGAAACAACACTTAAAAGTTCTTTCAAATGCCCTCTTGATTCGGCCTGAACAGGTTCCTGCCTTAAAAGTTGTCTGGAAGCGGCAAAGGTATCAAACAACTGAT
>JALULU010000124.1 GCA_027040585.1 Acidobacteriota bacterium
GATTTAACTTCTGATTCAAATAATTCATATTACCTTCCTTCTCTTTTTTGGTATGGGTATTACAATCTATTTCTTTTTGACAGAATTAAGGGAATAGACATATTGTCTACAATAGGAAATCAACTTCCTTATACTTATTATGGGTATCTGTCAAAGTTTCTACTGAGAGACTTAAAAATTAAAAAGAATGGATTTAATAGAAAATTGCTTTTGCCACTTTTCAGTGAATTTAGTAAAAAAGAAGGAAATTTTTGTGATACTTTAAGTGAAAATGAAAAAAGATTTATTAAATATATGCTCTTTTTAAAAGACTATGAATATCTTGAAAATTATCTATTAAAATTATCTTTTAAACTTAAAAATAAAAAGTATTTTTACTATTTTTTATATTTGATTAACAAGAAGTGTTTTAAACACAATAGAGTTATATATTTCTTTTTTAAAGAATATCCAGATTTTTATACATTTGATTTAGATGAAGTGGATAAAAATATTCTCAAAGATATTTTCCCTTTTCCCTTTGAAAGGTTGATAAAAAAATTTTCAAGGAGGCGAAGATTAAATAAATATCTTTTACTTTCCCTTATTAGAAATGAGTCTGCTTTTGATCCCTTCGCAAAATCACATTCAGGAGCACTGGGTTTAATGCAACTTATGCCAGAAACTGCAAAACTTTTTGCAAGAAGATCTGGTATTAGGCATTTTAGGACCTATAAGCTTTTTTATCCATATGTAAATCTGGCAATAGGAACAAGGTATCTAAGATATTTGATTAGGAAATTCAATATCCTTGCATATGCCATAGCCTCATATAATGGTGGAAGTATTAAAGTAAAGGGCTCTGTGGATTTTTATAAAAATTACTTTTCTCCTGTTCAAGTTGTAGAGCAGATACCGATGAAAGAAACGAGGGGATATTTTAAATCTATTGTTAGAAATTTTATCTATTATAATTACATTTATCGAGGTAAGGTATTAAAGCCCCAAAAGGTGATAAGATATTTTCTTGGGAAATTCAGATTTAGGTTAGGAGGTAGAGATGATTTTAGGAATAAGAAGGGAAGATAAAAGTAAATGGGAGAGGAGAACTCCCCTTGTACCAATTGATATTGAGAAGTTGATTGAAAAAGGATATAAAGTAATTGTTGAATCTTCAGAAAAAAGAATTTTTAAAGATGAGGAGTTTAGAAATATTGGTTGTGAAATTGTTGAAAATCTTGATAAAGCTGATGTAATAGTTGGCGTTAAAGAAATTCCACCAGAGAAAATTTTAAAAGATAAAATTTATCTAATTTTTTCTCACACCTTTAAGGGTCAAAAATACAATATGAAAATGCTTAAAACTTTTTTAAAAAATAGATGTACTTTAATTGATTATGAACTTATAACCGATAAAAATAACGACAGAATAATATTTTTTGGAAGATTTGCAGGCCTTGCAGGTATAATTGAAACACTATATGGGTATGGCCAGAAATTTAAAATGATGGGATATTCAAATCCTTTTGAAAAGATAAAAAGGCCTTATCAATATAAGACCTTAGAAGAAGCAAAAAAAGATATTAAAAAAATAGGTAATGATGTTTTAAATGGTTTACCGGAGGTGATGACTCCACTTGTGGTTGGAATAACAGGCAGAGGAAATGTTTCAAAAGGTGTTATGGAAATTTTAGATCTCTTACCAATAAAAAAAGAGGCAGCTAATGATCTTCTTGAAGATAGATATAATTTTGCAAATAACATAGTTTACAGCGTTTCATTTAAAGTAGATGATTATGTAAGCCCAAAATTTGGAGAGTTTTTTATTGAAGATTATTATAAAAATCCACATAAGTATGAAGTAAACTTTGAAAGATTTTTAAGATTTTTGTCCATACTTGTAAATGGAATTTACTGGGAGGAAAAATTTCCAAAGTTAATAAAGAAGGATAAGTTGAGGGAAATATATATAAGCGGGAAAAATAAAATGAAAATGATAGGTGATATAACCTGTGATGTTAATGGGTCAATTGAACTTACCATCAGGGATGGAGATCCTGACAGTGGATTTTTAACCTATATTCCAGAAAGGGATGAATATGTTGATGGAATTGTACCTGAAGGAGTAACTGATATGGTAATAAGTAATCTTCCCACGGAATTTCCAAAGGACGCATCGGAAGAATTTAGTGGTAAGTTGTCTGAATTTATAGAGGATGTTTTGACTGAGGACTTTTCAAAGCCAATAGGGAAATTAAATCTGCCTATCGAGATAAGAAAAGCAATTATCTGTCACAGGGGAAAACTCACAAGAAGATATAAGTATCTTGAAGAGTACTTAAAAGAGATGGAGTAATTTTTTTGATTTTGCAGAAAAAAACATCTACAAAGTATTTTTATTGTTTTTTTAAACATATAGAATAGAAAAAACAAAAAAATTAATCAAAATAGTATTATTTAGATTCACATTGAGGTTTGTCCCCATACACCCACACATTCAGTTTTTATACATTCAGGTCTGTATCCACAGTAAATTTTTTTGCCTGGCACCATCTTAATACAAGGTCTGTCCCCATTAATTTTTCCCTAAAAAAATAGTGCCTGACACCATTCACCATCTCATCGTCGAGGTCTGTCCCCAACTTTATTTTTTTTCTCATCTCTCATTGGCAAGGTCTGTCCCCATAAATTCTCCCCACATAAAATCTGTCTCCACATAAAATCATGCTGCGATTCACATTGAGGTCGATTCACATTGAGGTCTGACCCCATAATTTTTTTATTTTTTGTTCTTTCCCTTTCCATCCCTTTCCATCCTTTTGAGATCGAAGTATGACTTCACTTTTATCGTAATTCTCTGCCTGGCACTTTTCAAATGTAGGTCTGACCCCCATGCATACATGAACTTCACACATACAGGTCTGACCCCAAAAAATCATCGGGCACTCTGCCTGGGCCTGCTTTTGTTTAAATTTATTTATTTTAATTTAATTTAAAGGTAAGTTTAATTTACAGGTATGTCCCCAATAACTCCTCTAAATTTCTGCTAAATTTATCTAAATTTTCACATGTCTAAGTTTTTACCTGGCACTTTCTCATTGCGAGATCTGTCCACATTAAATCGCCCCTATATTTTTTCTCATTGGTGAGGTCGGTGAGGTCTG
>JALULU010000125.1 GCA_027040585.1 Acidobacteriota bacterium
TTAAACCAAGTGCAGATAAAAGTTCATCAGCTGAAGAAAATCTTTTTTTAGGATCTTTCTCCAACAATTTATAAATTATTTTCTTAATTTTTTCAGAACAGTCACTATTTTCCAGATGCTCAGCAGGAGGATTATTAACTATAGCAAGCATTGTAGAAATCTGATTACCTGTCTTAAAAGCCTTTTTGCCAGTTATCATTTCATAAAAAACCAATCCCAGTGAAAACAAGTCGCTCCGAGCATCGATTTCTTCCCCTTCTATCATTTCAGGTGACATATATGCCGGGGTACCAGCTACACCACTATCGGTTTCATCCTCTTCAAGAACCTCCATTTTTCTTCTAACAGTATCTTCTAAAATTTTCACCAAGCCAAAATCAAGAAGTTTTACCGTTCCATCTTTTGAAATCATAATATTACTTGGTTTTATATCCCTATGAACTATCCCCTTTTTATGGGCATAGGAAAGTGCATTTGCCACATAAAATATAATCTTAGAAGCGTCCTCAACACTTAATTTCTTTTTCTCCCTTATAATTTCTTTAAGGGACCTGCCCTCAACCCACTCTATAACAATATAAGGGACCCCTTCAAAGTACCCACCTGTGAAAATTGTTGCGATATTTGGATGATTTAATCTGGA
This sequence comes from Acidobacteriota bacterium, assembly GCA_027040585.1. GTDB lineage: Bacteria > Acidobacteriota > JAAYUB01 > JAAYUB01 > JAMOQF01 > JAMOQF01. The sequence continues at coordinate 644 of JALULU010000125.1, forward strand.
AAGTGTCCTTGCCTCAAGCAAAAAGGTCTTTTCATCCTCTTCTTTTACAACACTTCTATCCATTGAACCCAGAAAAAACTTGATGACAACATCTCTCTTCAAAACTTCATCAAAGGCTTTGTATACTACGCTTTGCCCACCTTCACCCTTTAACTCAATTATTTTATAATTTGCTATTTTTTTACCAATTATAGATTCAAAATCCATAATCTGATTATATCCCAAAAGAATTTCTGTTATAAAAGATTTTCCACTATTTTTAATATTTTCCTCATTCTTAATGAATAACTTATAAAGCCAACCTTTCCACGCCAATTTTCTTTTAAAATAACGTCAATAACAACAAATAGAGAAGATACATTAACACCATAGTATTCCCCAAGACAAAAAGCAGGAGCACTTTCCATATCAAGAAAATCACATTCATTTTTTAGTGCATTTTCTATAAAAGAGGGAGTTTCTCTAAAAACAGCATCAATTGTTCCTACTCTTCCACCATAAATTTCTGTCAATTTAGATTCCTTTAAACTCTCTTTCAAAAAAGAGTTTAATCTTTTAGATGATGGAAAAATAATTTTCTTATCTATATATCTTCTTGTTATTGATATAAAAGAAAAAGCATCATGAGGTATGATGACATCTCCAGATTTCCTTTCGCAAATAGAAGCACAACTTCCAATAAAAATAAAATTTTCTATGCCACTTACGATAAGGCATTCCATCAAAAAAACAGTTTGAGAAGGGCCAAAAGATGGATATGCAAGTAAAAATTCACCTTTAAGCATGAATTTAAAATTTAGAAAATAAAAAATATCATCAAAATTAATACCTGAAATGGATAAATCTTTCCTGCCAAAAGGGTCAAGAGGAAAAATAAAGGCATATTTCAACCTTCTATTTTTCTTGATTCTTTTTATTGTAAATGGTTTTACTATTGATTCGTTAAAATCCATTAAATTATATAAAAACTAATCCGGCATATGCCACAACACTTTTATAATCACCAATAACATCTCCGGAATTGGTGTATTTTAATAATTTCCCTTTTTTAGCTCCAGCCATTTTAACTGCCGTCATCATTATAGTAGCAGGAGCAAATCCACACATGGAAATACTATTTTCTCTAATAACAGTATAAAATCCTTCAACATCCAATTTTTCCATTTCCTTTATTGCAAGAAAATCTTTTTTCTCAGCTTTTTCTGCGCTTTCATAGTGGGTCATATCTGAACTTGCCACAACAAGCAAATCCCTATCATTTTTTAGAACATCACCTATAACTTCACCAAGATTAATTAAAGAATTTAAATCTGAAGTTCCAACACAAATGGGAACAAATGTAAAATTGTTTCCTTTTAAATATTGTATAAATGGAAGTTGCACCTCAAGGGAGTGCTCAAATTTGTGAGCAAGGCTATTTTCTTCCAGATCATTACTCATTTCCTTCAATAAGTTGGCGAGCTCCTCATCTATTTTTGCCTCACCAAGTGGTGTTAGCCATTTTCCACTACTCATTATGGACAAAGGACTACCAAAACCTGTATGATTGGGACAAAGAATAATAAATTTTGAAGGTAAATTTACAGATGAAAACACCTCTCCAGCAACACTTCCTGAAAAAATATATCCAGCATGAGGAGAAATAACTCCATATGCATCATATTTAAATTCCTTTTTAACGCAAAACTCCTCAAGCATTTCCAACAGTTCATCTCTATTGTTAGGATAAAATTTCCCGGCAACAATAGGTTCCCTAATCATTTTTAACACCTTCTCCAAATTTTATAAAACTCTCAGAAATATCCTTAAAAAGAGAGTTTATTTTTCCCAATTCTACCTTTAAATCACCTATTTCACTCTTTAAAAATTCAATTTCCTCTTTTTTTACCTTAAAAAATTCACTCTCTGCTGCTTTTACTTCATTTAAAACATTATTTTCTGATTCAAGATTTGTATATGGCATGCTTTTTAATTTACTATCAAACTCTTTAAATTTATCATCCAGCGATTTCAAATCTTCTGTAAGACCTTTTATTTTTTTATTTAAAGTTTCTTCAAAAGATTTTAGCCTATTTTCAAAATCATTACGGTCAAAAGTATCTCCTCTGTTCTCAATTAAATTTTGAATTTCAGCCTGTAAAATTTTTATCTCGTCCTTAAATGAATCAATCTCTCTATAATCTATTTTTTCATTCTGGGATTTATTTTTCAATTCAGTAAACTCCTTATAAATAGATTCTATCTTCTCAATAAAAGGTGAAGTATCAAAGGAAGAAAACTCAGCTAATTTTTCCTCAACTTTAAAAAGGTTCTCTTTAACTTCTGAAATTTCATTAAATTTATCCTCTGAAAAAAAATCTCTTTTTAAATTCTCAATCTCTTCTAAAATTTCCCTTTTAAAATCTTCCATCTGAGTAAAAGAAGAATTTAATTTTTCAGAAAGCAAATCCATTTTTTCTTTTTGACTTTTTAAAGAATCTGATAGGGCACTTAAAAC
>JALULU010000126.1 GCA_027040585.1 Acidobacteriota bacterium
CCTCTATACAACTATAAACCTTTTAAATACCTCCCTCATCACCTTGATTAAATCCAATTCCAATACCTTAAAAACACAAAAATATTTTAAAAACTCCCTCCCTCTTATGTGCCTGGCACTTTATTTATTTTATTTTTAGATGAGAGAAAAAAATAAGAAGATTTAAATTTTACACAAAAGTGATAAAATCACCTTTTGGTAAATTTTTTACGATTTCCCAAATTGGAGGTTAAAAATGAAAGGTTATAAAGGCGGAAAAAAAGTGGGGTTACTATTTTCTGGTGGACCTGCTCCTGCTGCTAATGCTGTGATATCTTCAACGGTATTATCCTTTTTGAACAAAGGAGTGCAGGTTATAGGGTTTTATAGAGGTTTTGAATATTTAGAGGATTTTGAGAAATATAATCCATATTCCCTGGTAGAGAATATTCACTATATTAAACTGGATAGTTCACTTTCTAAGATAAGGAATAAAAGGGGAGTTATTACTAAGACTTCAAGAGCAAATCCAGGTAGAGAAGTGAGTTCTATTGAAGATTTGAATGATCCTAAAAAAAATAAAAGGTTGAGAAATATTTTGGACGCCTTTGAACATCTTAGCATTGGCTGGTTGATAACTATAGGTGGTGATGATACCCTAAAGGTTGCAAATTATTTGAATTTGTTGGGAATGCCAGTCATACACATTCCCAAGACTATAGATAATGATTATTATGGTATTCCCTGGACATTTGGATACTGGACTGCCGTTGAAATTACTAAAAATGCCATATTAAATTTAAGAGCGGATGCAGAATCAACAGATGCATATTTTATAGTGGAAATTATGGGGAGAAAGTCGGGTTGGTTGACATATGCTGCTGGGATAGCTGGTGAAGCTGTGAAAATGGTTGCAAGTGAAGATGTAGATGAAGATGTTTTGGATATAGAAAAGTTGTGTGATGAGCTTGTGGATTTAATTATTTTAAGGGAAAGGGAAAATAAGAGTTATGGAGTTATTTGTTTAGCTGAGGGACTTGTAGATAAATTACCGGATAAATATAAGCCGAAAGAGGTTGATAAACATGGAAATGTAATATATGGCAAAGCTGAGATAGCAAAGGTAATTGCCGATGAAGTAAAAAAACTTTACAAACATAAAACTGGTAAGAGTAAAAAGATAGTTGGTAAACAAATTGGATATGAAACTCGGTCTGCACCACCCATAAGTTTTGACGTTGTAATGGGAAGTATGCTTGGTTATGGTGCCTCAATTTTGTTTGAGAGAAAGAAATTTGGATATATGGTAAGTGTAACAGATAATTTTGATATTAAAGAAATCCCTTTTAAGGAATTAATAGATTCTAAAACGTTGAGGACAAAGGTAAGGAATGTACCTAAAGGTAGTGACTTTTATAATTTAAAAGAAGCACTTTCGTATAAACCTTCGATTTGAGAGAATGGAGAATTTCTCCCTTCTCTTTTTATATACTATTTTATAAAAAACACATAGTCCACAGCAATAAATAATGGTATCAAGATTACAATTGACCACACCATATATCCGAAGAAACTTGGCATTTTTATCTTTTCCTGTTCTGAAATGGATTTAACCATAAAATTTGGTCCATTTCCTATGTAAGTATTTGCACCCATAAAAACTGCTCCTACTGATATGGCTTCAATAATTTTAATTCCAAATTCATGTGAAATAAGTTTTGGAACTGTTAGATGCAATAACCCCTTTGCAGTTTCTAAAAATGTCATATAGGTTGGAGTGTTATCTAAAAAACTTGAAAGCATGCCTGTCACCCAAAAAAATTTAGATGGAGTATTCACTCCAAGTTCTGCTCCTCTCTCATTTAAAAGCATGAGTGCAGGAATCATTGTTGTAAAAATTCCTATAAATAAATAAGCCACTTCTTTTATGGGTTCATAGTTAAAATTATTTGCTTCATGGATTTCTTTTTTAGTCAATCTGACAGATAAAATAGCAAAAATGACCATTGATAAGTCCCTTATGACATTTGATATTTCAAGTGATCCGTATGTGGTTTTTATACTTCCAAGATCAACTACTCCACTAAAAATTACAGCACCTAAAATTCCAAGTAGAAATAAAATATTAAAAGAACCTTCAATTTTTATAAATTTTTCGCCTGTTTTAGCCGGTTTCTCTTTTTCTTTTTTAAATAATATGTAATCCATAATAAAAAATATAAAAAGTAGAATAAAAATTGCAAAAATCCACATTGGAAAAAGTCTAAACGTCCATTCAAAAGGTATTCCATTTAAAAAGCCTATAAAAAGAGGTGGGTCTCCTATAGGGGTTAAAACTCCACCAATATTACATACCAAAAATATAAAAAATATTATTATGTGCTTTTTATGCTTTCTCCATTTAATAGACCTGATAAGTGGCCTTATAAGTACCATTGCAGCCCCGGTGGTACCTATGAAACTTGCAAGTATTGCACCTATTGCAAGTATTATTACATTTGATAGTGGCTTACCACTTATGGAACCCTTTATGTAAATTCCTCCAGAAACTACAAAAAGGGAGCCAAGCAATATAATGAAGGATATATATTCTTCGTAGGTGTGAAACATTTCATGTCCAAATGCATCTAAAAATGAAAATTTTGAGCCTAAAATGGCAATAAACATTGAAAAAAACGCAACAATTATCCATAGGAAACTAATTTTTGGATAGTTTTGTTCCCACCAATGACTGTTAATAAGAGGAAAAACGGCAATAGACAAAAGAATTCCAATAAATGGAATTACTGTCCAAGTGGGTACTAAAAATCTTTCCAATTTTCCAGTAGATGCAAAAATCTGATTGGAAAATGTGATTAGAAAAAAGGATATCAACAAGATTTTACTTCTCATAAATTATCCAATAAACTATAATCTTAACCTAAAACTATAAAAGTATATTTGATATCTGTCAACAATAATAGAGTGAAAAAAGTTCCAATTCATACCCAGATAATAATAGCCCTTATTTTGGGAATTATCTTAGGAATATTTATTCCTTCAACTTCAGTAGTGGGTGGATTTATAGGTAAAGTCTTTTTGAAATTATTGAAAATGTTGATTGTACCGCTTATTTTTTCCTCAATTGTGGTAGGCACGATTTCTGC
>JALULU010000127.1 GCA_027040585.1 Acidobacteriota bacterium
CAAAAGCCTTATCTCCACTGCCAGTTAAAATCACACCTTTTACTTCACTATTTTCCTTAGCAAAATCGAAAACTTTATCCAGTTCTTCAAGAGTTTTTCCATTAAGGGCATTAAGTGCTTTAGGTCTGTTAATCTCAATAATCAAAATACCATCGGACAACTCAACCTTTAAGTTTTCATACTCTTCCATAATTCACCTCTCAATGTTAAAATTGATTTCATGAAATGGGATATTATACCACAAAAATTTATTGCCGATGCAATGCTTGGAAAATTTGCCAAAAAATTGAGATTTTTAGGAATAGATATTAAGTACTGTCCAGACATACGAGATGACGAACTGATAAAAATTGCAATAAAGGAAAAGAGAATTTTAATATCCTCAGATAAGAACCTTTGTGAAAGAAATTTAATAAAAAAAAGGGCTTTTTATATTGAAATGGGCACACTTGAGGAAAAAATAGAAAAGTTTTTAAATGAGTTTTCAAAATACATTGATATCAAGCCTTTTTCAAGATGCAGTGTTTGCAATGAAGAACTTCTTGAAATAAAAAAGGAAAAAGTGAAAAATTTAGTTCCACCTTACGTTTACAAAAATCACAAATTTTTCAAGATATGTCCCAGGTGTAAAAGAATATACTGGAGGGGAACCCACCTAAAAAATATAAATCAATTTTTAGAAAATTTTAAAGATGACCTTTAAGTAGCCATCCATACATGCCAATCCAGGAGGATAGAACAAAATTTATGAAAAGAGCCTGAAGTAATAGAGATATAATTGTTTTAAAAGAAGATAATTTAAGCCTTTCAGTAAGTCCTCTGTAAAACAGAAAAATTGAATAAAACATTCCAAAAATAGGAATTACCCAAAAAATCCAGGAAGTAAATCCGGCAGAAACAACAAAATTTATGTCCATCATGGTATTTTGAAATTCTTCTAAATTTTCTGGTGGTTTGCCGAAGTTTTTTACAATAAAAAAAATCCCCCGTGAAAAAAATATAAAAAATATCGCAAGCAAAGGAGAGAAAATTGTTGATATGTCAAAAAATCTCACATCTATTTTATATTTATCAAACTCCTTTAATTGGGTAAGGACAAACTCTGGCAGCTTAGCACCACTTTTTATCATGGTTTCTAAAATTAAATAGGAAAATTTTTGAAGTTGAAAATAAAAGATAAATCCCACTGAAAGCGCCAAAACTCCATAATAAAAAAGGTATTTACTCTCCTCTTTGCTAAATTCAAATTCCCTAAAAAATTTTTTTGGAGATTTTAAAATGCCTAAAAATAGGTCCTTTGAAAATTTTATAAAAGTCCTTTTTTCTTTAGTTTCTTCTTTTCTTTCCAAAATTAAAGGGGGTGCTTGTGGATTTGCTGGATTCGTTATCCAAACATCTTTTTTACAAAATTTACAATAATTATATCCCCAGTCTTCAATTAAAATTGTATTTCCACATTCAGGACACTTTGCAAGCATTAATCAAACCTCTTAAATCCTTTTCCCATAACTTCATATATTGTACTAACAAGCACAAAAGCATCAGGGTCAATTTTCCTTACTATTTCCCTGAGTTTTACAAGTTCTCGATTTCTAACGGCCACTAAAATTATATTTCTCTCCTTTCCACTATAAGCCCCAACACCCTTTAAAAAAGTTGCCCCTCTATTCATTTCTTTTAAAACCACATCTGCTATCTCTTCACTTTTATTACTTATTATCAAGAACTTTTTCCCCTGGTTCATACCTTGTATTATAAAATCAATTACATTGCTATTTACAAAAATTGCAATTATAGCATACATGGCAAGTTCCGGACCAAATACTACACCAGCAAATATTGTTACAAGAGCATCTACCATTAAAAGAGATCTTCCAAAAGGTATACCTTTAAACCTGTTTAAAATCCTTGCCACAATATCAGTACCACCTGTGGAAGAATTCTGAATAAAGACGATTCCCATCCCAACACCTGTAAAGATATCTCCAAAAATGGTTGCCAACAACAAATCATTTGTAAGTCCATGTTTTATAATATGCTGACTAATTCCCAAAAATTTAAGAAAATACATTAATCCATCTACTTGTAAGGATAAAACAACTGTGGCAAAGATACTTTTAACGCCAAAATCTCTTCCAAGTAGTAAAAAAGCCAGAACAAAAAGAATTGTATTAAAGAAAAGCATTGTCCCACCAACAGGGACATTAAACATATAGTGCAAAACTGTGGATAGCCCACTTACTCCGCCTGCAGTTATTTTGTTGGGTATTAAAAAAAGGTCAAGGCCAATTGCCACAAGTAAAGTGCCAAAAAATATTATCAAATAACTCTCTAACACTTTAAAAAGTTTTCCAAAATCCACTTTTTTATTCATTTTTCTCAAAATGTGAAAAAATCATGTTAAAATTTCCCCTACCTTGGGAAAGGGACCTCAGATCAGTACTATAACCAAAGAGTTTTGAAAGAGGTGCCTCAGCTTCAAGTATAGATACAGACCCCTTTGACTTTATATCAATTATCTTACCTTTTCTGCTATTTATATCACCCACAACGTTTCCCAAAAATTCTTCAGGGACAATAATAGTTAATCTCATAATTGGCTCAAGAAGAATTGGACCAGCTTTTTTAATTGCTTCATTTATGGCCTGCATTGTTGCTGCTTTAAAGGCAATTTCAGATGAGAGTCCCTCCTTTACCTCAATTGACTCAACCTTCACAAGCATATCAGTTAAAGGATGTCCCATAATGGTACCCCCATAGGAAGACTCGATTACACCACTCTTTATTGCTTCAAAAATACTCTCATCCACCTTCTCTTCAAGTCCATTTAAATCATATTTATATCCATCCCCTCTCGAAAGGGGTATAACTCTTACCCTAACTTTTGCGTAGTGATTCTTCTCCCCTATCTTTTTTTCAAAGACAACCTCACTCTCAGCCTCATTTAAAATACCTTCTCTGTAAATAACTTGAGGATTCCCTAAATTAACCGGCAAATTAAACTCTCTCCTGATTCTCTCAGCAATTATTTCAAGATGTAATTCACCCATACCCGAGATAATAGTCTGCCCACTTTCCCCATCTATTTTTGATACAAAAGAGGGAT
>JALULU010000128.1 GCA_027040585.1 Acidobacteriota bacterium
TCAAGCACAACATTACCACCTATATCTGATCCATCTAAATCTCCAAATGAAGATTTTATTTCTAAATTTCCCTTCACTACATCTAAAGTAAGATTACAATTATTAGACTTTAAAAAGACGTCATCTTCTAAGCTTTTAAACTGAGCATCACCATAATCCAGCGAAAAATTTGAAATTCCTGTTATCCCATTTGCTTTAACATGCGAAAAACTCTCGACAAGCCCAAGTGTTCCATCTATATTTGAAATATTGACACTTCCATCTTTTATTTCCAACTTAACATCTCCCTTTATATCTTTTAAATTAACACAGCCTGAGAGATTTTTAATATTTAAACTACCTGTAATCCCATTAAATGAGATATTTCCATAGGATCTATCCACTTCTATATTATCTGAAATATTGTTTCCATTTATATCACCATTTGAAGAATTAATAACAATATTGATTTTTTCAGGGACAGAAATTTCCTCAATAACCTTAACATATGAATTGGGTACAATTGGAGTCTTAACAGTTAATAAATCTTCATTTTTGCCAATTTGATTGTTAAAAAAAGTTTTTTTTAACTTACCTTTATATCCTTCATATGTTTTAACCAATTCCTTTATTTTTAAATCATCTGAATCGCTTTTTGCAAAAATTACATTAGAATCACCTGCAACAATTTTTACCTTTTTAATACCTTTAAGAGATGTTTTACTTTCAAATTTAAATTTTTCAACTAACTTTCCATATCTATTTCCTTCCACTTCATTTCTAAACAAATAGTGAACATTTCCCCACCTATTTTTTACAAAGTTATCCACTTTAAATAAAACTGAACTGCTTATACCAAACAAAACGAGAAATATGAGAAAAACAATTTCACTCCCCTTAACCTTAACATCCCTCTTAGCAATGTAGTCAATAAATTTACCAATACCCATAATTATAAAAATAACAGGCCAATAGTACTTTATTTCCCTTATGCCAAGATTACACAGAGAAAGATTTCTAAAAAGAATAAGAAAACCAATAAAAAGATAAGTAAGTACCGCCGAGAAACTCCTTCTATCAAAATCTTTTGATTCCCTATCAAAATATAATACACCTTTTTTAATGCCAACATAGACAAGTATTAGTGGCCAATATTCAAGAAATAATTTAGTGAGTGAAAAATTGTGATACAAATTTTCTAAAAGTAATAGCACACCAAGAATTATTAAAACAATTCCCCCAATAAGTGTGCCTTTTTTTCTATTGCTCATTTTTCTCCTCCGATTTTTCCAATTTTTCACCATTGTTTTTCTTCAAATAATCCACATATATTATATATCCACCAATAGCAATTAGAATAAGTGGCCAATAGACTCCAATAAATTTAAAACTCAACCAACCTAAGTTTTTTAAGAAGAAAAAGAGTCCAATCACAACAAGAGTTAATCCTCTACCAATACCTGCGTATTTACTTTCTTTTTCTTTCTTTATCTCATTTTCGCCCATTAATCTTATTTTATTGGCACTTCTGTATGCATCAATAATTGTATAAAAATAATATAGGGCAGCACCCAATCCAAAAATAAACAAGCCACTCATATCAGCTGCAATAATTAGACAACAAAATATGAGAAACTGCATAATTGCCTTCATATATTCCCCGTTATAAACTGCTCCAAGTCCCGGTACAAAAGCTAAGAAAAAGGATATTACAGGATTGGGAGACCTGTTCTCAATGGCTTTCAGTCTCTCCTGTGAAGAAATTGCACCATATAAGCAATCCTCACAATAAACAATTCCTTTTACATTTCTTGTACAATCATCACACAGAGGCTTTCCACAATTATTACAAAATTTTGTGGCCTCTTTATCGCTGTGATAAAAACATTTCATAATTTATCTCCTTAATTTTTCATTATTACTACTTAAAGTATACTTTTTAACCATATTATATTTAATATCTAAACTATCTTTTGTCTTATAAAACATACCTTTTGCCTTATCTTTTAACTCCATAACTTTGTAAAAAGTTTTTTCAGAAAAAACCTGAATAGACGCTATCTTTTGAATGGAATTAACAGCTATGGAATATGTTGAAAAGGACTTATTTTTAGAAAGAATCAAGCTATTTAACATCAAAAAGCCAATTATAAAAATGGCAGCTGTGGAAATAATTTTTTTGTATATATCACTTCTCTTATGTGATTTTTCCTCTTTAAAAACAATGGATTTCTGAAAATTATCCGCAATTTCGGAGTAGATCTCCTCATCGTCTCCTTTAAATTCATTTAGAATCTCTAAATTTTCAAGTACCTGAGAAAAAAGTTCTTTACACTTCACACATTCAAACATATGCTTTTCAAATTCTTTTTTCTCAGTGAAATTTAATTCACCATCTAAATAATCTGTTATCAGTTCTTCAAATTTCTCACAATTCATAATTACTCACCTATTTTGTTTTTTTTAGAAATTACCAATCTGGCAAGTTCAATCCTTGCCCTATTTAACCTTGACTTAACAGTTCCAGGAGGTAATTTTAAACTTTCAACCATTTCCTCATATGTCATATTTTCAATATCCCTCATAACAATTAACTTCCTGTAATCTTCCTTCAACTCATTTAAGCAACTTCTTAAAAAGATTCTCTTCTCTTCCTTTGAAACCTCTTCATAGGGATTAGAGGAATTATTCCTGATATTAACCGCATTTATATAATCCTTTAAATCTCCACTAACCTCTTTTTCACTTTTACTCCTATTTTTTCTCAAATAATCAATTGCATAATTCCTTGAAATAGACATCAGCCACGTTTTAAAATCTCCCCTTTTTTCATCATAAGTTTTAATTTTATCCACCAATTTGATAAAAATATCCTGTGTGATATCCTTTGCCTCCTCAATATCAAAGACCATCCTTAAAACCAGATTATATACATCTCTCCAGTACAACTTTATAAGACTGTTCCACGCATCTTTGTCGTTTACTTTACATCTATAAATCATTTCCTTTTCCAACATCGTACCTTCAAATATAAATAACGAAAATTTACTTTAAAAAGTTCCACTTTTTGAAAAAATTTTAAACATTTTTTGATATGTCTCTTTAGATATTTCCTGA
>JALULU010000129.1:0-8322 GCA_027040585.1 Acidobacteriota bacterium
CCTTTAATTTATCATAATCAAAAGTTTCATCAAGTGTGGAAAATCCTGTTTTAAAAAAAATTGCATAGTAAATTTTAATGAAAAAGGTAACAAAGGAGCTTTCTATACCTAAAATTTGGGATGTCCTAATGTTGAGAAAACTCTCAATCGAGGGATAAATTGAATCCAAAACGAGTGCCTTTATATTTGGATTGCCTTCAGCCGCTTTCAATGCAATAAATGCTCCAAGTGAAGACCCCCAAATGCCTATTCTTTTGTAATCAACTTCTTCCATCTCAGAAAGTTTTTTTATGGCAAGTTTTAGGTCTTTTGTCTCATAATATCCCAATGAACATATTCTATATGGTGATTTGCCATGTCCCCTAATATTATATAGGAAAACGTTATATCCATTGTCATGTAAAACGGAGGCAAGATCTATAACTTCTGTCCTATTTGTATTATATCCGTGACATAGTACTATTAAAGGTGCATCATTACTTCCCCTTATATACCATCCATGCATTGTATCGCCCTTTGCCCCATCCCAGATAAAGTCAAATGCATATAACTTATATAGACCAGGATCAATATATTCAGGAGTTTTTGTAGGATATATTATGGAATAGAAAATTAAAGCACTTGCTAATAAAACTATAATTATTAAAGTCAATATAGCTGGAGACGCTATTTTTAAAATAAGGTATATATTTGGATATCTTTTTCTCAGATTTTTTATTGGGTGTCTTACTCCATAAGGTAAAACGCTTTTTTTCATTGATAAAAAACTCCTTAACTAAATCATTCTAATTAATTTTATTAAATTTTTGTTTTTTTTTAAAGTCTTTTATAAAATATATCTTAAAAAGATTTTTTATAAGGAGTGTATTATGGAAATAGAAATAGTTCCCATTAATGAAAGTGAGTTAAAGAGTAAAGAAGTTTTGAAACAGCCAGATTCTCTTGGATTCGGAAATTACTTTACTAATAGGATGTTTGTTGTTAAATGGAATGAAGGAAAAGGCTGGCACGATGCTAAGATAAAGAAGTATGAAGATTTTCAGATGGATCCAGCTACTCTTGTGCTTCACTATGGACAGGAAATTTTTGAAGGATTAAAGGCTTTCAGGTCAAAAAATGGTGAAATTTTATTATTTCGTCCAAAGGAAAATATAAAGAGAATGAATAGGTCTGCTGAAAGAATGAGCATGCCCCAGATGGACGAAAAGGATATGCTTGATGCCATCATTAAATTGGTTGAACTTGAAAAGGATTGGGTACCAAAAGAAAAAGGAGCATCTCTATATATACGCCCCACAATGATTGCAACAGAAATAGGCCTTGGGGTTAGACCTTCAAGTGAATATCTTTTTTATTTAATATTAAGTCCATCGGGTCCCTATTTTAAAGAAGGTTTTAAACCAATTTCCCTCTTGGCAACTGATAAATATGTAAGAGCAGTTCCTGGAGGAGTTGGTGAGGCAAAAACAGGTGGAAATTATGCAGCAAGTTTAAAGGCAAAAAAACTTGCCAAAGATTATGGATGTAAAGAAGTATTGTGGCTTGATGCCTATAATAAAAAATTTATAGAAGAAGTTGGTGCAATGAACATTGCCTTTGTAATTAATGATGTTGTAACTACCCCGAGACTTGATGGTTCTATTTTACATGGGATTACAAGAAAATCTGTGCTTCAGCTCAGTAAAAAATTGGGATTAAAGGTATCTGAGAGGGAGATTTCAATACATGAAATTTTTGAAGGGGCTCAAAATGGCATTGTGACAGAGTGTTTTGGACTTGGTACAGCAGCAAGCATTGCACCTGTAAAAGAGATAAAATATTTACACTATACAGACAAAGGTGAACAGCTTAAATCTGTCAAGTTTGGCGATGAGCCCGGAGAGATAGCAAAATTGCTATATGGCGAACTACAAGCAATCCAATATGGGGAAAAAGAACCTCCATTTGAAGATTGGATTGTAAAGATTTAACCTAAATATTTAATATAAGGGAGAACTTATTCTCCCTTTAATTCACCTATCTTTTTAAATTCCACATCTAAGAATTCTTCAATCCTGTCAATCCTTCTATCAAAAATCATTTTTTTAAAATCCTCTAACATTTTGATCTCTCCAAGCTCTGCTAAAATTATGTTTATTTCCCACATTGTTTTCTGTCTTTTAAGTTTTAATCTATTTTTTATTTTTTCATATTTAGGTGAGTATAAAGCCAATCTCGTTGATTCTTTGTACTTGTTATGAATTTCCTTTAAATTTTGAATTTCTCCTGCCAATTTAACAAGGGAAACTTCTCTTTCATTGAACATATTTGTTTTAACCCTTAAAGACTTTTTATATTCTTGAAATTTTTCAACAATTTTTTCTGCTTGTTCCAATTTAATGCCGCTGACTGACATTAAATCTTCTGGTGTTGCCATATAGTATTTATCAAGTGTATTCATTCCAGCCAATATTAATTTATTTCTTGTAACGGGTCCAACGCCGGGTATCATTTTTAAAAGAGATGTAACTATAATGGTATCTTTTCTTGTTCCTTTTGTTGAGTGTTCTTCTGAAAGTGCAAAAATTTCAGGTAAAATTAGGGATAGATTTGCATATTCTTTTAGTAGTTGAGTTCTAATCCTGTGAGATATGTATTTTGCATCCGTGCCCTTGGCAAGGAGCATTAATCTTTTAAATCTGTTTATAATATTTACAATTTTATCATAACTCAATTTAGTCCCGGCATCTTCAATTAATTTAAGGGAACTCAAGCAAATATCTATCCAATCTTTGGACACAGTGCCATTTTTTAATTCTCCAATAAAGTCCTTTACTGGCTTTAAATAAGCGCTTGAAATGTTTAAAAATAAACTCTCCACTTCCTTTTCTTCTTTTTTTGTCAATTCCAGTTTCTCTTCATTTTTTACTTCTTTTTTGTCTTTTGCAACTATTTCGTCAAATACATTATCAAGCTCATCCAAAAACCCGTCTACGAAGGTATCAAAACCATCTAATTCATCAAAAGGATCTTCTATAAACATCCCTTTTTTTGTGAGTTTTTCTTCTTCTTTCTGAGCTAATGAATACCTTCTAATAAAATTTCTTATGAGGGGTAAATTTTTTGACATGAATATGTTTGATAAATTCTTATTTTTAAATTGCCACCTTACAGCATTGTATAAATCCTGTATTTCTTCCAGAACAGATTCTATCTCATTCTGGTTTAGAGGTAGATTTTTTTTCGTAACAATTTTAAAGAGCTTTAGTATCTCTTCAAGAGAAGTTATGACAATTTGAATATTTAAAGTCTTAGCGGTTAAAAGACATTCCTCACATTGAAGTAAAAAAGCATCATAATAATCTTTGTTTACTGGATTGGATTTTATTCTAACAGCATAGAGTTCCATTAAATTAAAAACATCATCTGTTTCCACAATAAAAGTTTCTATATTTTTTAAATAATTAGAATCACTTTGCATATCAATTCCTCCAACGATTCTTGAATATATTAATTTATAAAAGGATTTTTTTCAATTAAATTTAAGACATTTTATGTAGTGAGTTGATGAAAGTCTTTGTTCTTCAAGAGGCTTGCCTTCACACTCTTTTGAGAAAAAACTGCAAATCGGTGCGAAAGGACATTCCGATATTGTATTTCTTTTCTCCATAATTTCGATATTTTCAGGAGGCCTTTTCCCTTTCCATGTTGAAGGTGAACTTTTAAAAAGTAATTTAGTGTAAGGATGTTTGTGCCCCAGGATTATTTCGTCCCTTGTCCCTCTTTCAAGAATTTTACCCTTATATATCAAATATATATAATCTGATAAAAACCCTATTAGATTTAAATCGTGAGAGATTAAAAGTAATGAGAATTTATTTTCCCTGTGTAAACTTTTAAATAGATTTATAATCTGTGCTTTTATACTCATATCCAAGCCACTCATAGGCTCATCTGCAATCAAGATTTTTGGATGGACACCTATTGTTCTTGCTATTGCAATTCTCTGGAGTTGGCCTCCACTTAGTTCACCGGTTGTGCGTTCTAAAACATCTTTTGATAACCCAACTTTCTCAATTAGTTTATCTATTTGTTTTGAAATATTATCTCTTGTTTCTATTTTAAAATTTAAGAGAGGCTCCTCAAGGATTTTTTTTATTTTCATACGTGGATTTAAAGAACCATATGGATTTTGAAATACCATTTGAACGTCTTTGTAATAGTTTTTATCAGTTTTTTTTATTACTTTTTCATTTAAAATTATTTCTCCTTCATATTTGACAATTCCCATTATTGCCTTTGCAATTGTACTTTTTCCTGACCCACTTTCACCTACAAGACCGACTATTGATCCCTTTTGAATTTTTAGAGATATGTTATCTACTGCCTTTAGAATTTTTCCACTTTTTTGATAATTTACACTTAACTTTTTTAAAATTAGCACTATTTACCTTCATTCAGGAAAAATTTTTGAACTATTGGAAGCCTTCTCCCATACCCAAAGGCCTTTGATGTTATCCTTAAACCCGGTGGTGCCTGTCTTCTTTTATATTCATTTTTGTCAACCATAGTTGTTATTTTCTTTACTATTTTTTCCGGGTATCCCTGACTGACAATGTCGGATGGTGAAAGTAAATCTTCAATGTAAAGTGAAAGTATGGGATCTAAAACCTCATAGGGGGGTAGTTCATCCTGATCCTTTTGCCCAGGTCTTAACTCTGCAGAGGGAGGCTTTTCCACAATTTCATGGGGTATTATCTCCTCATTCCTGTTTATAAAGTTTACAACTTTATATACCCTTGTCTTTAAAAGGTCAGATATCACAGCAAGTCCACCACACATATCCCCATAAAGTGTACTGTATCCCACAGCAAGTTCAGATTTATTACCGGTGCTTAAAACTAAATGTCCAAACTTATTTGAAAATGCCATCAAAATGTTTCCTCTGATTCTTGCCTGTAAATTTTCCTCTGTCTTATCTTTCTCTTTGCCTTCAAAATGAGGATTTAAAATTTTCAGATATTTGTAGTAAGTTTCAGATATGGGTACATTTTTTAAACTTATACCTATATTTTTTGCAAGTTTTTCTGAATCTTTGATGGATCCTTCAGAACTGTACATTGAGGGCATCATTACTCCAACAACGTTTTCACTACCAAGAGCATCGGCGGCAATCTTTGCAGTAAGTGCCGAATCAATGCCACCACTTAAACCTATTACGGCACTTTTAAAACTGCATTTATGGGTATAATCTCTTGTACCCATTATAAGTGCTTTAAGTATTTCTTCCTCTTCACTTTTAGAGGTTTCCTTTATTTTGCCAATTCCATTTTCAAAATCCACTACTAATAAATCTTCTTTAAAGTCATATGCCTTTGAAAAAATTTTACCATTTGAATCTACACAAAATGAGTTTCCGTCAAATAATATATCATCATTTCCCCCTATTAAGTTTACTGTTGCAATGGGAATTCCATATTTTTTTGCCACAGTTTTATAGATTTTTTCTCTAAAATCAATTTTTCCAACATTATAAGGTGATGCCATTATGGAGATGAAAAGGTCAACCCCTTTGTTGGCGAGGTCTTCAACTGGGTCGTATTGATAGAGCCTGTGCTGAAATATCTCAGGTTCATTCCAGAAATCTTCGCAGATTGTAAGTCCGATTTTTTTACCTTTAAATTCTAAAAATCCCTTTGCTTTTTTAGAGGGCTCAAAATATCTTGCCTCGTCAAAAACATCATATGTTGGGAGTAAGCATTTGTCAAAAATCAGTTTTATTTCACCTTTGTGAATAAATGCACCTGAGTTAAAAATCGGTTTTCCTGTATTATTTTTGTTCCAGGAAACAAATCCCACAACTGCAGCAGTTTCTCCGACAGTTTTTTTATATCTGTGTAAAATTTCAATGTTTTTTTCAATGAAACTTTTTTTCTCAAGGAGATCCCTTGGAGGGTATCCCGTAAATGTAAGTTCTGGGAAAATTACAATGTCTGCCCCCCTTTTTTCAGCTTTCTTTGTGAATTTTATTACTTTTTTTAAATTGTTTTCGAAATCTCCAATAATTGTATTTATCTGTGCAAGTGCTATTTTCATAAAATCTCCATTATTTCTTCAGTTTTGATAAATTTTATCCCTGCAGATTTTAATTCTTTTAGTATTTTTTGAGAGTTCTCTGAATTTACTCCTTTTATTAGGTCTTCTATTAGAAAAATCTCAAAACCATTTTTTAAAAAGTCAAGGGAGGATGCCCTTACACAAAATTCAGTTGCAACACCATATAAAAAAACTTTTTTTATTCCAAGTGCATTTAAAACATCCTTAGAGTTTTCATTTGAAAATATTGAAAATTTATTCTTTTCAAATAAAAGTTGTTGGTAATTTAAATCTATTTCCTTAACTTTTTTTAAAGGTACTACTATATATTTTTCATGTAAACTCTCTTTTATTTTTTCCCATCCTTTAGTGCCCTTTATGCAGTGGGGAGGAAAGTCTTTAAATTCGGGATCATTTTCAGTGTGGGTATCAATAGAAGATAAAATTTTTATTCCTTTTTTAAATGCAAGACTTACAATTTCTTTTATTTTAGGGATCAATTTTTCAGCCCCATTTACATAAAGAGCGCCACCTGGTAGCATAAAATCTACCTGGGTATCAATATCTACAAAGGAAATATTTTTATTTTCCATATTTTTTACTCACCTTTTCCCTTAGCTTTTTTAGATTCTCAGATAACTTCACAGGATAGTCTACACATTTGTTTACATCTTTATATTTATATTCTAAATTACTTAAATTTTCAATTGTCCTATCCCTCATAAGATTTAGGTTACTTTCACTTCTTATAATTTTTCCATTTTCCATAAATTTTTGAAGAAGGGGGGTGTAGTTCTTAAACTCCTTTTCCTCACCCATGAGGCCCAAGACATCCTCTTTAAAAATTCCATTTTCTTCTTTTCTAAAAATTTGTTTTTTTCCGGGAAGGGTTGATTTGCCACTGCTTAATTTCAGTTTATATTTTTTTTCTCCATTTTCAATAATTTCCACGAGTTTATATACCCCACCAATTGAAGGGGCATCGGGAGATGTGACAAGTTCTGTACCAACCCCATAAAAGTCAATAGGGGCTTTTTTCTGGCTAAATTTATCTATAACATATTCATTTAAGTCTGAGCTTGCGACAATTTTAACCTCCTCCATTCCATATGAATCAAGAATTTTTCTCACCTTTCTACTTTCAATTTCAATGTCTCCACTGTCAATCCTTACCCCCTTAATTTTTCCTTTGAATTTCTTAAGTTTTTTTGTGCACTTTACTGTATCGTAGGTGTCAATTAGGAGAATTGTGTTTTCTGGAAAAATTTCATTGTACTTTTCAAAACTTTCCATTTCATCTTCAAAACTCATTATCCAGGAATGGGCAATTGTTCCGTAAATTGGAATGTTGTATTCCTTTCCGGCATATACATTTGAAGTGCCAATACATCCCCCTATAAAACTTGCCCTTGCTGCAAGAACCCCCGCCTCAGGTCCCTGTGCCCTTCTGCTTCCAAAATCTATAACGCCTTTACCCTTTGCAGAGGTAAACATTCTGGAAGCCTTTGTTGCAATCATTGTTTCAAAGTTGATAATTGAAAGCAGGAAGGTTTCAACAATTTGAGCTTCAATAATGGGCGCAACCACCTGTAAAATGGGCTCATTTGAAAAAATTGGTGTACCTTCAGGTATTCCATAAACATCCCCTGTGAACCTGAAATCTTTTAAATATTTGAAAAAATCACTTTTAACGTGTTTAAAAAGGGGTAGTTTTTTTAGGAATTCAATTTCATCTTGAGAAAATGAAAGGGTTTCAAGGTAGTCAAGCGCCTGTTCAATTCCCGCCACAACTAAATATGAACGCCTTGGACAGAGATCCCTTACAAATAGTTCAAAAACGGCTTTTGTATTCCTTTTATATTTAAAATAACCAGCTGCCATGGTTAGCTGGTATAAATCTGTCATAAGAGCCTGATTTCTTTTCCTGAAGACCTTCATTTTGTCCCTTATATCTTTTTTAAAAAATATTTTACATTAATAATTTTGGAAATAAAAGTTTAAGGATTATCTTTAAAACTTAATTAATTTAAAATCTGATATAATAATATCTATAAAAGTAGAGGGATAAAATATGAAAAGGGTTTTGACTTTTACAATACTTTTTTTCTTTTTACTTTCAATTTTAAAGGCTGATACGTTAAAGAGGTCAATTCACTATCAAGAGCACGAAAAATATAAAAATGTTACTCCAAAACCATTAAAAAATAAGAGACTTTATGGAAAATATGGATTTGGTGAGCTTTCAAC
>JALULU010000129.1:8422-11410 GCA_027040585.1 Acidobacteriota bacterium
ATTTACAAAAACGCTGTCACTGAAGCTGAGACCTATGGGAGGGAATGGGATAGTTACTCAAGCACTCCATATTACATGTACAGCTGCTCTTCATCTCCAAGACAATGCTGGTATGACGATGATGTGAGTTTAGGACTTAAATGGGATCTGGTAAATCAATATGATATAGGTGGCACAGGTATGTGGGCATTAAATTATGATGGTACAAGGACAGAATTGTGGGATAAAATTGAGGAAAAATTTGTTTCAGATGTGCCTGGCACCATAAATAATCCAATCGTTATTACCACATCTCCCTATGTTGACAACAACGACACTTCAAAAAATATTCAATCCCAATTTGACTACTATTCATGTGCACCAAGTACAAACGAATCTGGACCTGAAATTTGCTATAAACTTGTTACAAATACAAATGGGGATATCCTTGTAAATGTCCAGGATGGGGCAGGGGTGGACATTGACGTTCACATTTTAGATGGTCCATCAGCAGATGACTGTCTTGATAGGGGTCATCACTCCGCTGCTGTTTTTAACGTTCCGGCAGGGACTTACTACATAATTGCAGATTCCTGGGTGGGCGGTGATGGGACTGTTTACGATGGGGCATACACCTTAACTGTTGAGTTTATACCTGAAGATGAGTGGGTTGAAAATCAAATCTCAGATGGGATTATGCATAGGAGAATGAGCTATTCAAACCTCTATGGTTCTAAACAATTTGTGAATGTTTTAGATATTAATTTAAAGGATTATCACTATGATGTTTATCCAGTTTACAATGATAACTGTGATACAACTTCAAGTTTAATCTCGGGGGAAAATGGAGTATGTGGTGTAAGCTGTGGCTGGATTGAATCAGGTTGCGTTTTAAATTCCTTTTTGAAATCCCATTACACACTTTATAAGACAAATCCCTCAGATAAACCTCCAAGGGCTACCTATGGAATTGACTATTTTAGAAATCAGGAGATCTTGAGGATTGCAGGTAATTCTGATTTTTCAGTACCCACTGCTGTTGGATGTGGACCACTTATTTTAAAAGATGGAAATATTGTAAATTCCCCACTTGAAACTGAAGGTTTTGACTCCTCACTTGATAACAGAGATTCAAGAATTGCCCTTGGAATAACAGGAGATAACCACCTGATACTTGTAAGTGTTGACAAAAATGGGGATGCAGGGGATGGAATGACAATTGATGAACTTGCTGAGTATATGAGGGACATTGGATGTAGTGATGCTATGCTCCTTGAAACAGGAATCTATTCAACAATGTTTGTAAGTGGTGATGTAGTTAATGGGGTTGTGAACTTGCCAAACTCAAATGGGGTTGAAGACCATCTTGGGGAGGTAAATGTACCATGTGCCCTGGTGATTAAGGAACTTTCTCAAGCGGATAGTGATGGGGATGGGCTTTCAGATGACATTGACCCTGAACCAGATGTAAAACACTTTGACGTAAATGGTGATGGGGTAATTGATATAAACGATTATTTAATCCTTGCAAACTATTTATGCGGTAATCTTGGCTATGGTGAATCTCCCTTTAACTATCCGGCCTGTGGTGATGGAAATTTGGATGGGGTGATAAACAGTGTTGATATGAGTTTGATGATGAAAAAAATAAATGGAAGGTAGAGAGTTAAGAAAAATATCGTTTGATATTATTTTAAGTTTAGGGTTTATAATTTTTAATTGTAAGATAACTTCGTGTGGTGGAGAGGGGCTTTTGGTTTCTGGAAATGGCCTTACAATGTATGGTTCTGTAATTACCTCAAATGAGGTTGGAATAAGGGTTTTAGAGGATTCCCTTCCAGATTTTGGTGGGGGATTCAGGTACTCTCCCGGTGGAAATTATATCTTTGGGAATGAAAACTGCGACTTAATTTTTGAAGGGATGGGGTATTGCCTGCGAGATTTAATTTCTGGAATAGCGAAACTCCATTAAAGGGTAGTTCTTGTGAAAATGGTGTTGATATTGTGGAACTTGGCGACGGTTATGTGAAATATTAGATGTAAGATTTTTTTTACAATAAAATTTAAATATTTCAAATACGTTTAAAATGAAGGTAAAATAATAATATTTTAAAATTTGACTTACCATTTTATTTTGCTAAAATTTAAACTCATTAAATTTTACTGGAAAATTTAAGTGAAAAAATTATTATTCCAGATAAAAAAAATCCAAAAAAAGGAGAGGTGCTATGTCAAAATTTGTTGATGATTTTATGAGTTATGTTATGGAAAAGAATCCAAACCAGCCTGAATTCCATCAGGCAGTTAAAGAAGTTGTAATGACTTTAGAGCCTGTAATCCAAAAACATGAAGAATACAGAAAGGCTAAAATCCTTGAGAGAATTGTGGAACCAGAAAGAGTATTGATGTTTAGGGTTAATTGGCTCAATGACAAAAACGAGGTTCAGGTAAATAGAGGCTACAGGGTTGAGTTTAATTCTGCAATTGGACCTTATAAAGGCGGACTCAGATTCCATCCAACAGTCAATTTAAGTATTTTGAAGTTTTTAGGTTTTGAGCAGATTTTTAAAAACAGTTTAACCACACTTCCAATGGGTGGCGGAAAAGGTGGATCTGATTTTGATCCTAAGGGAAAATCAGACATGGAAGTTATGAGATTCTGCCAGGCTTTCATGAGTGAACTTTTCAGGCACATTGGTGCTGATACAGATGTACCTGCTGGTGATATTGGTGTTGGTGGAAGAGAAATTGGGTACATGTTTGGTTTCTACAAAAAAGTGAAGAATGTTTTTGAGGGTGTTTTAACAGGAAAGGGCCTTGAATGGGGTGGAAGTTTAATTAGACCAGAGGCTACAGGTTATGGCTGTACATATTTTGCTGCTGAGATGCTTGGAACAAGAAAAGAAACCTTTGATGGGAAAACAGTTGCAATAAGTGGTGCAGGAAATGTTGCACAGTATGCAATTGACAAAGTTTCTCAGCTTGGTGGAAAGGTTATCTCCTGTTCAG
>JALULU010000130.1 GCA_027040585.1 Acidobacteriota bacterium
TAAGGTAATAACCTAAATCGATTTTAAGGCAAGCATTCCGCATGCACCACTTATATCTTTCCCCTTTGAATCCCTGATTGTTACGGTAAATCCCCTCTTTTTAAGAAACTCTTGAAATTTAAATATCCTATCCATTGGAGAAGAATCGTACACGTCATCAATTGGGTTATAGGGAATGAGATTTATCTTGGTGCGAAAAGGTTTTAATAGTTTTGAAAGTCTTTTTGCATCTTCCATACTGTCATTTTTATCCTTTAACATTACATATTCAATTGTTATTCGCTCCCCTTTCTTTAAAGGCAATTTATCACAAAAGTTTAAAACATCTTTGAATGAATATTTTTTATTTATGGGCATCAACTCATTTCTTATTTCATCCTTTGTGGCGTTTAGAGATATGGCAAGCTTTGGAATTTTTTCCAAAGCTCTTATTTTTTCTAATCCATCCAAAATCCCACAGGTTGAAATTGTTACCCGCCTCCTTGAAATTGACATGCCATCTGGATCGGTTATTAAATTATAACTCTTTATGACGTTATCAAAATTTAAAAGAGGTTCCCCCATTCCCATATAGACAACATTTACCCTTTTCTTCTTTAAATTTTCACTTTTTATTACATGGATTAACTGCTCAACAATTTCTCCAGCTGATAAATTCCTTACAAATCCCATTTTCCCTGTGGCACAAAACTTACACCCCATAGCACATCCCACTTGAGAGGAAATACAAATAGTTGACCACTCCCTCTCAGGAATATAAACGCTTTCAATAAAATTTCCATCCCACAGTTTAAATAGAAATTTTTTGCTACCATCTCTGGATTTATTTATGTTTTCCAGCTTAATGCTGTAGAGGGAAAATTCACCCTTAAGTTTTTCTCTGAAAGATTTTGAAATGTTTGACATTGAACTAAAATCATCCACATTGTGGACATAAATCCATTCATAAATCTGCTTAGCCCTATACCTTTTCTCTCCAAAAATTTCAATTAGTTCTTCAAGCTCAAAAAGTTCTTTCCCTGCTAAAAATTCCATACAATCTACCATCTAAAATATGACCATCCAAAATAGGGCATATATCCTAAGAAAAATTCATCATCCATATCATTTCTACGTCTATGGTAATATACATTGGGATATTCACCATATCTATAATCTAAATTCCATCCACTCCAACCAAAAGGCGTTGCAAACCAGTTCCATCCCCATCCACCGCCGTAATAGTAATATCCCCATACAGGTGGCAGATATTCTTCCCTTTGCATAAAGGAGTAGTGCTTTTTTGTTACCACGTCATTACTTAAATCTAAAAACCCGCCCTGGACAGCAATCCTTTGAGGTGTCTCAACAGTAATATTTCCCGGAACAGCTCCCACAGGAACCATGGCAACGATTATGGTATCACTATATAACAAAACATCAAGTTGTCTATCTCCTAAAAAAACCTTACCGGGGGACTTTCCGCCATTTCCCTTATTCCATATGTTTTGAGAACCACCATAAAAGCCATGCCCTTTTATGATGATTGTGCTATTAACTGTAGCAGGATTAGGTGTTATTACAGTGACTTTTGCCATTTCTCCATAGGCAAAAATCAACATCAAACTAAAAAATAAAATTAAAATTATTTTCTTCATAATAGACCTCTCCTCTTTTACTACTTTAAATTTTAACACAATTTAGATACTTTTCTAAATGGAGAGGTTCAAAAAACCTATTTTTTCTTTTTTTTGCCCTTTAATTTTTCTACAATTTTAGCCGTATCCATTGCAATCACAAGTTCTTCATTTGTAGGAACCACAACAACTTTTACCTTTGAATCATCAGAACTTATCACACCTTCCTTTCCACCAACAACTTTTTCATTTTTTTCAGGATCTATTTTTATCCCGAAGAGTTCCATATCTTCAAGGCTTCTTTCCCTTATAAGTGGACTGTTTTCACCGACACCTGCAGTAAAAACTATAATATCCACATGCCCGAGTACAGCAAAGTATGCACCAATATACTTTTTAATTCTATAAGTATAGATATCTATTGTAAGTCTTGCAAGGTCATCCCCCTGATTGTAAAGTTCCTCAATATCTCTCATATCGCTTGATTTACCAGATAATCCCAATATACCACTAAATTTATTTAACAAATTATTTGCCTCATAAAGTGCTAATTTTTCCTGCTGCATTATGTGAAGAATTATAGCGGGATCAATGTCCCCACATCTTGTACCCATTACAAGTCCTTCAAGAGGAGTAAACCCCATTGATGTATCAATAGATTTCCCTTTCTTTATTGCCGCAATGCTTGCACCATTTCCAAGGTGAAGTGTTATCAAGTTACAACTGTGCGTTTTGCAGTTAAATTTCTCACATGCCTTTTTTGATACAAAAAAGTGGGAAGTACCGTGAAATCCATATCTTCTTATGGCGTGTTTCCTATATAATTGGTAGGGAATTGGGTAAATATATGCATAATCTGGCATTGTGGTGTGAAATGCAGTATCAAAAACCCCAACCATTGGCACATCCGGTAAAACAGCCATTGCAGCCTCTATACCCTGAATATTTGGGGGATTGTGAAGAGGTGCAAGTTGAATATTTTCCTTTAATGTTTTAATCACTTCATCGTTTATGAGAACTGAACCGGTAAATGTTTCACCACCGTGAACAACCCTGTGACCCACAGCATCTATCTCATCAAAGCTCTCAATAATTTTCAAATCTGGTCTTACCATCATCTTCAAAATGGCATCAACAGCCATAACATGGTCAAGAAGTTCCTTTTCCTCAACCACTTTATTTCCATCTTTCGTTACTATTTCTATTGAGGCACCTATCATCCCAATTCTTTCAACTTTACCATAGGCTATATTTTCTTCCCTATCAGTTTCAATTAGTTTATATTTAACAGTGGAACTTCCACAATTTAATGTCAAAACTTTCATTTTAGCTTCTCCATTTTACAAATTTTTTATTCTTCTCATTTTCTCATCATATTTAAAAAAGCCCTCTCTGGTCTTTACACCCAATTTTCTTTCCCTTACCATCTTACGAAGTAGAGGACAAGCCCTATAAGAT
>JALULU010000131.1 GCA_027040585.1 Acidobacteriota bacterium
TCCCAAAAATTTCTGTATTTTTTAGGCAGAGGTTTGCCTGTAAGTAATATTGCAAGTTGATTTAAAAATCTAAATTCCACATTCCAATTTGATTCAAGTGTTACCAATTTTTTCTTCCCTTCAATTGTCACCTTTTCCCCTTTAATGTAGCAATAGGGTATTACCAAAGTTTTCTGGGGCCCTAAAAATTTTATTTTCACTTCAAGATAGTAATAACCACCTTCAAAAAGCGTGGTGTAATTTGTTGGAAGAACCGCTATTTTCTTAAGCTGATTTGCTGCCTCAAGTCCATTTAAAAGCTTAACATTTTTTGTAATAATAATTCCCTTCGCTTTATTTTCACTTTTTATCTCATATTTTAACTTTTTTAATGCATCATGTGCCTTATCCCATACCTCCTGAATTGGTTTATTTGATATGTACTCCTTTGGATAATTCTTATTCTCCCCAAATCCAATAAAATTTAAGAAAAATGAAACCAAAAAAAATAGAAAAATTGACCTTTTCATTATAACTCCTATAATTTACCTTTATATTTTATTATATTAAATTATCTTAAATTATGAAAAAAGTTTCTGTGATAATTCCAACTTTTAACAGAAGGGATTTTCTAAAGGAAGCACTTGAATCTCTTTTCTCCCAGACTTACAGAGATTTTGAGATTATTGTTGTAGATGATGGTTCAACCGATGGAACTGGTGAGATGATTGAAAAAGAGTATAGAAATATTAAATATATCTATCAAGAAAACAGAGGACCATCTGCAGCAAGAAATAGGGGGATTAAAGAAGCAGCTGGAGAGTATATCACTTTTTTAGATTCAGATGATTTATGGCTAAAAAATAAACTTGAAGAGGAAATAAATTTTTTAGAAGAAAATCCGAAATTTAAAATTTGCTACACGGATGAGATATGGATAAGAAACGGAAAAAGAGTTAACCCTAAAAAAAAGCATAACAAATACAGCGGTTGGATATTTAAGAACACACTGCCCCTTTGTATAATTAGTCCTTCCTCTGTAATTATTCATAGATCACTCTTTAGTGATGTTGGTCTATTTGATGAAGAACTTTTTGTATGCGAAGATTATGATCTCTGGTTAAGAATTAGTGCAAAGTATCCCATCTATTTTTTAGAAAAGAAACTTATAATCAAAAGAGGTGGACATGAAGATCAGATTTCAAATCTCGGCTGGGGATATGATATTTACAGGGTAAGATCCCTCTATAAATTTATTAAAGATGAAAAAAATCCCTACAAATACAGGGTATTTGCATATGAGGAAATGAAAAGAAAATGTGAAATTTTAATAAATGGGTTTAAAAAGAGAAATAAATTGAAAGATATTGAGAAATACAGTGAGATTTTAAAAAATTCAAGGAAAATATTAAAAATTACTGATTAAATATTTTATATCCTTACCGTCCATAACCCCGTCTAAATTAAGGTCATAGGGGGGATAGTTTTTATCAAAGTTGCTTAGAAGTACTCCTAAATCTTTATAGTCAACACTGCCATCATTATTTAAATCAGGTGAAAAATGTGTGGAATTATATGGAACAGGAATAATAAGGGCAGATGGATAGTCTGGTCCCATGTAAATTGTTATATCAGAAAGGGTTGGAACTTCATTTCCGGTGTAAAGTTCACTTCCATCCTGATAGTTTATGCTAAAACGGGGGTAGTTACTTCCACTTACAAATATTTTTATTTTGTGACCCCTATTTATTATTATACTTGTTGACCAGAGAGAAAATGTAACGTGATAAACTTCGCCGGGATCTAAAAGCTCTTCATGGTCCAGTCCATTTCTGAATCTAAGCCTTTCAGCCCCATCTAAAATGAGCATCTCCCTTCCGTCGGGATATACATCACACACCCTTACACAAATATCAGCATCGGGAGTAGTTGTCGAAAAGTAGCAGGAAAATTTTAGTTCCCCTGTTATTTCAACTGGTACAGGTAAAGGGTCCGTCTCAAATTCAAGAAGATCTGTTCTTCCATCAAGTTGTGATTGATCCCTTGGACCTTTTTCAATCTCTAAATTTGCTCCCCCTATTGTTGGGGTTGGATTCTTGGGATCTGAGGTAAAGGTTAGAGAATTATCATCTCCCACATAATTCCAGGCAAGTTTGTTATTTGGGGTCAAATATAACTTTGCATCATAAGCGGGAATAGGCCAGGAATCAGATGTTCTCCACTCATTTCCCGGTGCCCCATCTTCATCACAGGCACCCATCACGTAATACTGAACTGTAGGTATATTATCCACACTTCCCTCATCCTTAAGGTAATACTTAAACCATTGAAATGGATGGTCAACATTTGACAAAACAGAGTTAGAGGGATAAGTTAGGTCACCCTGTTTTGTATTGTAAAAATCTCCATGTGTCCAGGGACCTATTATTAATTTCTGCTTCCCCTTCGCACCATCTCCCCCCTCTTCCTGATACTTTTCAAATCCATCGATTAATCCCTGTAAAAAAATATCATACCATCCACCGATATGATATGCTGGAATATTTATATTTTCCACATTGTCATCAATAGCATAATTTCTCCAGAAATCGTCATAATCGGGATGGGTTAAAGCTTCCTGTCGCCACAACTGTGCATCCACACTATCAGTCCAGTCATATACAAGGGAATGTCTCATATCACCATTCTCTGTTGCACCATATTTGTAGAGGTTTGAGGTTGCAACCATGATGTACTGACATTTAACATAATCTGGTAAATCTGGAGCCATTAAATATTCATTTATCCCAAGAGCGGATGCCCCGGCAGTTCCAATTTTTCCATTGCACCATCCCTGTTGATATATCCACTCAATGGTGGCATGACCATCTAAATATGCATAGGAAAATGGGTGATTTTCGCCTTGAGATTCAAATCTACCACGTACATCCTGAATTACAACAGCATAACCATTGCTTGCCGCAAGATAACCAAAGGAAGATTCATTGTTCTTACCATAAGGTGTCCTCATCAAAATTACAGGGTAACTTCCCCATGTATTTGGAAGATATACGTCAGTAGAA
>JALULU010000132.1 GCA_027040585.1 Acidobacteriota bacterium
TCATAAATGGTGGTAACTTCCGCCTTGATGGCGGCGCAATGTTTGGGGTTGTCCCAAAGGTCATCTGGTCCAAACTAATCGATGTAAATGAAAAAAACCAGATACCACTTTCCACAAATGCACTTGTGGTTAAATTTAAAAAAAGTAAGGAACTTCTTCTAATTGAAACTGGAAACGGAAACAAATTCAGTGAAAAATTTAAAAAGATCTATGAAATTGAAGATAACGACATTGAAAGGGCGCTTTTAAAAAATGGCTTCTCCCCTTCTGACTTAACCCATGTAATCTTAACCCATCTCCACTTTGACCATGCAGGGGGGTCAACTAAAATTGAAGATGGAAGAACTGTCCCAACATTTAAAAATGCTAAATACTTCATTCAGAAAAGGGAGTGGGAGGAGGCAACCCATCCAAATGATAGAAACAGGGCAAGTTATCTGCCTGAAAACTTTGTTCCCCTTATGGAAATGGGGGTATTAAATTTAGTTGATGGAGAAAATGAGATACTTGAAGGTATAAAGGTAATTCCAACACCAGGTCATACTTTTGGACATCAAAGTGTTTTAATTGACACTGGGAATGAGAAGTTTTTCTACTGTGGGGATCTTGTTCCAACAAACAGACATGTTCCAATCCCATTTATCATGGCTTACGACCTATATCCAGTTACAATAATTGAGACAAAGAAAAAAATCTATGAAATGGGCTTAAAGGAAAACTGGACATTTATTTTCCTACACGATCCCGACTCACCTGTTGGAAAAATATTCTTAGATGAAAAGGGTAAATATAGATTTAAAAAAATTTAATTATAAAAATCTACCCTTTGTAAAACTTCAAAAACTATTATCAAATTGTACCTGGCACTTTTTTTACACTTCCTTTTTTAAAGCCTCCTTTAAACTTTTAGAAAATGTGAGCACAAATAGGACTACAGGATAGAATAAAAAACATATCCCAATATACACACCAATTTTTATCTTTGAGGCAAGCATTTCAGGGTTTGAAACGCCGTAATTTTCAGCAAGGGCTTTAAAATGAGGTAAATAATATGTCACTGTAAAAACCATCCCCAAAATGGAAAGTAAAATTAATCCGATACTACTTATCCTTGAAAGTGTGAGCCCACTTGAAAATCTCTTAATGAGATAAATTCCCGCAAGAAACATCAAAAGATATAGTCCCATTCCACCAAGGGTATTAAATATGGAAAAACCCTTTATAACAGGATTGGTTTTCAACTCCTTTACAATCTCAAGCATTGTCTCAACTTCTTCATTCATAATTTTTGGATTAAAATTGGATGAAAAAAATGTGATAAGCTGAAATGATGTAAGCAAAAATAAAATTCCACCATAAATCATGTTTAAAAGCCCAACCACAAAGGGCATCTTGCTTTCTTCTGTCCTATTTTCCATTTTTACCTCCTCTACTTTTTAAAAAAATCTAAGATCCCTGGGGTAATCTCTTTCATTTCACTTACTTCGTACAAAGGAGATCTACCCCCATTTTTTGTAAAAATAAATGGTACGAAATTTTTTGTGTGGGGTTTCAAACTTAAATCCTCAATATTTCCATGATCACTTGTTATAACAAGCGTTATCCCTTCCTTTTTAGAAAGAAAAATTAAATTATACAAAAATGTATCAAGTAGTTCTAAAATTGTAAGGGCAAATTCCATATCCTGAGAGTGACCTGCTATATCTGTTAAAAAAAACTCATAAAGGGTAAAATGGTAGTTTTTTGAAATTTCAATTAAAACTTCTGATGCAGTTAGCGTGTCAAAAATTGGGAAGTTATATCCATAAATATTTAAAGAAATATTTGTAAAGTCGTGAAATAGACATTTTCTTTCAGGGATTTTAAAAATTGATACAAATTTATCCCCACCATATACACTTGAAAGGGTTGTTACAGAAAGTCTCTTTCGTTTTCCCTCAAAGTACTCAGGGGTAAATCCATTTGAAAAATGGGCATTTAATCCTAAATTTTTTAATTTCAAAAATATTGATTCCCTTTTTAAAATCTCCTTTAGTTTTTTATCTGGAAATCCACTTTTATGCCCACCGTAATATTTAACGCAGTCAATTCCTGTAAAAATCGTTGCCTGATTTGTGGCACTCTGTGGGATTCCATCTATTCCATTGGTTGCCTTTAATTTTTTTGCAAAAACTCCATCTACATCAAAGTAACTTTCTTTTAAAAGGGTATTGAAAATTTTTGAAATAAAAAAATTTTTCTTAAAAAAGGGATTTGAATCCTTTTTTTTACCAATTCCAACACCGTCAAGAAAGACAAATAGGATTTTTTTCATCTATCGGTTAAATTTTTCCCTGAGTTTTTCTGCAACCAGTGGAGTTACAAAATTTTTAATATCCCCCCCTGCCCCATATACGTCCTTTACAAGCCTTGAACTTAAAAAGGAGTACTCCTGTGCGGGAACTAAAAAAAGTGTCTCAAGCTCTTCATACAAACTCCTATTCATAAGTGCCATCTGAAGCTCATATTCATAGTCTGAAACTGCCCTTATCCCCCTTATAACAACTGTTGCACCATATTTCTTTGCAGCATCAACCAAAAGCCCATCAAAAAAGACCGGCTCAACCCCCTCAAGATCCTTACATGCATCCTTTAACAGGTAAAGCCTTTCTTCAACAGTAAACAGGGGTTTTTTTTCAGGATTTACAAGTATTGCAGGGATAACCTTTGAGAAAATCTTTATGCTTCTTTTAATTATGTCAATATGTCCATTTGTAACGGGGTCAAAGGAACCCGGGTATATTGCAGTTATTTTCTTTTTTGTCATCTTCTTTTTCCATTTCCAAGTTTTAAAATGGTAATCTTAACAGGTGCAGTCCCCATCCTTATCATTCCAAGTTTTTTTGCTGCCTTATAGGAGAGATCTATCACCCTGTTTTTCTTAAAGGGTCCACGGTCATTAATTCTTACAACAACGCTCTTACCATTTCTGATATTTGTAACCCTAACAATTGTTCCAAAGGGAAGTGTATTGTGGGCAGCTGTCATCTTATTCATATC
>JALULU010000133.1 GCA_027040585.1 Acidobacteriota bacterium
CATTTAAACCTATCTTTTTATATTAAATTTCCGCCCATAATTTCTTTAAAGTTATTACTTATAAAAATTTATACCTCAAGTAATTTCATTTTTATACCCATTTTTTTGTTGACAATTAAAATTTTATACTGTATAAGTTTCACCTTATTTGTTATGTGGGCCGTTAGCTCAATTGGTAGAGCAAGGGACTCTTAATCCCTAGGTTAGAGGTTCGATTCCTCTACGGCTCACCAATCTTTTTCATACCGGGGAAACAAATCTTGGATTTTTGTTATCTTAGTTATTGTAAAAAAGTTAAACTTAACGGTTGTTTTTATAAAAGCTGCGAAAGTGGCGGAATTGGCAGACGCGCTAGACTTAGGATCTAGTGCCCGCAAGGGCGTGGGGGTTCAACTCCCCCCTTTCGCACCAAAAAATTCACTGAAAAATAGGAGTAAATATGAAAAAAGAAATTAAAGAGGTTTCACAGGTAAAAAGGATTTTTGAAATTTCTGTACCAAATGAAGAGGTGGAAAAAATAAAAAATGAAGTATTGGATGACCTTAAAAAGAATTTAATAGTTCCCGGTTTTAGAAAGGGGAAAGCTCCCAAGGGACTAATTTTTCAAAAATATAAGAAACTTGTTAAGGATGAAGTTGTTAAAAAGATATTTAGTGAGGCAGGAGATATTGAGAAGGAAATTAAGGAAAAGGGAATTGAAATTGTTGGAGAGCTTCAATTAAAAAATGTTGATTTTGAATTTGGAAAAGATTTTAAAGCAGAACTTGAATTTGAAATAATGCCAGAATTTGAATTTAAGGATATTGAAGGAGCAGAAATTACTGTAAAGCCTAAAAAGGAAATAACAGATAAAGATGTGGATGAGGTAATTGAAAAATTGAGAGAACAGCATGCAATTTTTAAGCCCTCTGAAAATGAGCCATCCAGTAAGGGTGATATAATTGACGTAACTTTTCATTTTGATGAAAATGATGAAAATACAGCAGTACAGCTTTTTCCATACTCCCAAAATCCAGAAGAAGAACTTTCCTCATTACAAAAAGAACTTTTAAACTTGAAAAAAGGCGATGAAAAAGAAATAACAGTCAAAGCAAATGAATTAAAAAGGTTTATGCTTAAATTTGTGGAAAATAAAGGAGATGATGAAGAGATTAAAGTTAAAATAACAGTTGGAAATGTGAAAAAAAGGACTTTACCAGAAATAGATGATAAATTTGCCAAGGAATATTTCAACAAAGAAAGTTTGAATGAACTTAAAGAAGAAATAAAAAAAGATCTTAAAAACACAACAGATATGAATTATGAAAATGAGATAAAAAATAAGATTTTGGCAAAATTGAGGGAAACAAATGAGTTCGAAATACCATCTATATTATTAGATAATATAACAAAAAATAGGGCATATAATAGTGCTAAGCAGGTATTTGGTTCAATCCCTCAAAATATTGCAAATGTAATTTCAGGTATGACCTTTTCTTCTCTTGAAGAAGGAGAAAATAAAGAGGATATTAAAAAGGCTGCAATGGATTACATATTAATTACCAGGTTTATAGAACAAAATAAAATAGATGTCACTGATGAAGATTTTAAAAAGAAGGTTGAAGAAATTTCAAAATTATATAACATTCCTGCTGAAGAAGTTGAAAGGGAACTTATCAAAAACGAAAATGCGATGCTTTCAGTTAAAGATGAAATAAAAAGAGATAAAGCCTTTGAAATTCTCAAAGAAAAGGTTAAAATAATAACAGAAGAAAATAAGGAAGAAGAGAAAAAAGAAAACGAGGAAAAGAAGGAGGAATAAATTGACATTAATCCCAATGGTTGTTGAACAGGATGGAAGGGGAGAAAGAGCCTACGATATTTATTCAAGGCTACTTAAAGACAATATAATATTTTTAGGCTCAGCTATAGATGACGATGTTGCAAATCTTATAACTGCTCAGTTGCTCTTTTTAGAGGCACAGGATCCTGAAAAGGATATTTTTCTATATATTAATTCACCTGGTGGATCCATTACTGCTGGGCTTGCAATTTACGACACTATGCAATTTATAAAATGCGATGTTACAACAATTTGCATTGGACAGGCTGCAAGTATGGCAGCAATTTTACTTGCAGCTGGTACAAATGGAAAAAGGTTTGCCCTTCCACATTCAAGGATTTTAATTCATCAACCTATTATGACTGGATTATCAGGACAGGCAACTGATATTGACATACATGCAAAAGAGATTTTGAGATTGAAAGATATATGTAATGAAATACTTGCAAAACACACTGGTCAATCTCTTAAAAAAATTGAAAAGGATGTGGAAAGAGATTATATAATAGGGGCTGATGAAGCCGTAAAATATGGCTTAATAGATAAAGTAATAGAAAAAAGGGGATAAAATATGGTTGAAAATTATAGAAACGACAACCCAAGATGTTCTTTCTGTTTAAAGGACAGAAAATCTGTCAACAGACTAATTTCTGGCCCAAATGGGGTTTACATATGTGACGAATGCGTTGAACTCTGTCAGACAATTATAAATTCAGATAAGAAAAAAGCCTCTGTTCCAAAGATTAAACAAATTCCCACACCTGTTGAGATAAAGGAATTTTTAGATAAATACGTAATTGAACAGGAAGAAGCGAAAAAAAAGGTTGCTGTTGCAGTTTATAATCACTATAGAAGAATTATATATGAAAGCAAAAGAAAAAGTGATGATGTGGAACTTCAAAAAAGCAATATTCTTTTAATTGGTCCCACGGGTACTGGTAAAACTTTAATAGCACAGACACTCGCTAAAAAATTAAATATTCCTTTTGCAATAGCAGACGCCACTACTTTAACTGAGGCAGGATATGTTGGAGAAGATGTGGAAAATATTTTACTAAGACTTATAGATGCAGCAGATGGAGATGTTGAAAAGGCACAATATGGAATAGTTTATATTGATGAAATAGATAAAATCTCAAGGAAATCAGAAAACCCATCTATCACAAGAGATGTATCAGGTGAAGGAGTACAGCAAGCACTTTTAAAGATTTTAGAGGGAACTATAGCAAATGTTCCACCTCAGGGTGGAAGGAAACATCCATATCAGGAATTTATCCAAATTGATACACAAAACATACTATTTATCTGTGGCGGAGCTTTTGTGGGAATTGAAGAAATCATAAGCAGAAGACTTGGGAAAAAAATTATTGGTTTTGTGAAGGAAAATTCAAGTAATGACATTGAAAAAAATAGAAATGAGATAATAAAATATGTGGGTCCGGAAGATCTTGTCAAATATGGACTAATTCCAGAACTTGTCGGGAGAATTCCGGTTATTACCACCCTACATGAATTGGGGGAAGATGCCCTCACAAAAATTTTAAAAGAGCCAAAAAACGCCCTCGTAAAACAGTATCAAAAAATATTTGAATTTGAAGGGATAAAACTTGAATTCTCTGAAAATGCTTTAAAATATATTGCAAGAACTGCCATTGAAAGAAAAGTTGGAGCAAGGGGACTTAAAATGATAATGGAAGAATTTATGCTTGATTTACTATATGAACTTCCTCAAATAAAAAATCTGGATAAGGTAATAATTACTGAAGAAAATATTAAAAATAAAAATGAATTTTTGAGCATCTTGAAAAAGAAAGCTTGTTAAATAGGGGAATCCTTTATGGAAAAAATAAATAGCAAAATTCTTGAATTACCGCTTATTCCACTTAGAGATATGGTGGTTTTCCCAGAAAAATTTTATCCTTTTTTAATAGGCAGAGAATCTTCTGTTAAGGCACTTGAATACGCATATGAATACTGTGATAAGGAAGTTTTTCTCTCTATGCAGAAAAACCCAAGACTTGAAAATCCAAATGCATCCCAAATTTATGAAGTTGGAACACTTTCAAAAATAATTGAAAAAAAAGATACCCTTGATAAAACTATTAAAGTTTTAGTAAAAGGTGTAAAAAGGGGAAGGATTTTAAGCTTTTCAAATGAAAAGGGATTTTATATCGTTAAAGTTGAACTTTTCGAAATTCCAGAAGATAATCGCATAAGGAAAGAAATTTTATTGAAAGAACTTGAAAAAGCAATAAAAAAGGCTGAAATCATAAACATAGATCCTAAAAATTTCTTTTCAAAAAACAGCGAAAAGAGTTTAGAAGAAATTACAAATGTACTTTCCTCAAATATGAGGATTGAAAACTATGAAAAACAGCAATTACTTAGTATAGAAGAGCCTGAAGAAAGGATTTTTAAAATAATAGAACTGTGTAATTTTGATAAGGAAAAAAGAGAGATATACAAAAGAATTGAGGATAGAGTCAGGAAACAAATGGATGATGCTCAAAAAGAGTATTTCTTAAGGGAGAGAATGAAAGCCATTAAAAGAGAACTTGGGGAAGAAAATTTTGACGAAGAACTTGACGAACTTGAAGAAAAGGTAAAAAAATCTAAAATGACTGATGCAGCAAGAGAAAAGGCTCTTTATGAAATAAAAAGGCTAAGAAGTATGCCTCCAATGACTGCAGAAGCAGCTGTTTCAAGAAATTATCTGGATTGGCTTATCAGTATACCCTGGGGAGATTATTCAAAGGAAAATAGAGATATAAAAAAGGCTGTAGAAATTTTAGAAAATAGCCATTATGGATTAGAAGAAGTCAAGAAGAGAATAATTGAACACCTTGCCGTCAGACTTAAAAGAAAAAAAACACAGGGAACAATACTCTGTCTTGTGGGACCGCCAGGTGTAGGGAAAACATCGCTTGGTAAATCCATAGCAGAGGCAATGGGAAGAAAATTTGTCAGGGTCTCACTTGGTGGCGTTAAAGATGAAGCAGAAATTAAAGGGCACAGAAGAACATATATTGGTGCATTTCCCGGGCAGATAATTCAGATGCTAAAACAAGCAAAGACAATGAATCCTGTGATACTTTTAGATGAAATTGATAAACTCAGCTCAGATTTTAGAGGCGATCCATCCTCTGCACTTTTAGAGGTCTTTGATCCAGACCAAAATTCTCATTTCTTAGATCACTATATTGATACGGAAGTAGACCTTTCAAAGGTCTTTTTCATAACAACTGCAAACGTTTCACACACAATTCCCCGTCCACTTCTTGATAGAATGGAAGTTATCTATATATCAGGATATACTGAAAAAGAAAAACTTGAAATTGCTAAAAATTATTTGATCAAAAAGAGACTTGAGGCAACTGGTTTAAATGAAAATGAAATAGAATTTGATGAAAATTCAATTGTTAAAATAATAAGAAACTATACAAAAGAATCTGGAGTTAGAAACCTTGAAAAGGAAATTGGAAGAATTTGCAGAAGGGTTGTTAGGGAAAAACTTGAAAAGAATATTGAGGAAAAAATAAAAATCACCCAGGAAAAAGTTGAATACTATTTAGGTCCTCCAAAATATCTGGAAACAAGAAAGAGAGAAAAAAATGAAATCGGTGTAGCAACAGGAATGTCGTGGACTGAATATGGGGGAGAAATTTTATATATTGAAGTTGCAAAACTTCCAGGTAAAGGAGAATTAATTCTCACAGGGCAACTTGGAGATGTGATGAAGGAATCTGCAAGAGCTGCGATGAGTTATGTAAGAAGTAGGTCTTCAAACTTTGGCATAGATTCAGGATTTTACAAAGAATATGATTTTCATATTCACGTACCTGAAGGAGCAATTCCAAAGGATGGACCATCTGCTGGTGTTGCAATTACTATGGCAATAATATCAGCGCTTACAGATATACCCCTTAGAAAAGATGTTGCAATGACAGGAGAGATTACACTTACGGGAAAAATTTTACCAGTTGGTGGTATAAAGGAAAAACTACTCGCCGCCCATAGATATGGAATAATGAATATAATTTTACCTGATGAAAATAGGAAAGATACTACGAAACTATCGGAAGACGTGAAAAATGATTTAAATTTCTATTTTGTAAGCCATCTGGATCAGGTCATTTCATTGACCCTTGAAAAACTCTCAATTCCAATTAAGGAATACATAAAAAGCATTAAGAAAGGCGTATCTCAAGATCACGTAGCCAATTAAGTTTATGAAAATAAGAGAAGTAAAACTTGAAAAAACGTGTTTTAATGGTGATTTTCCATCTCAGGGAAAGGTGGATATAGCCTTTGTTGGCAGGTCAAACGTAGGTAAATCAACACTTTTAAACTCGCTACTTAATCGAAAGCGTCTGGCAAAGGTAAGTTCTAAACCGGGTAAAACAAGAAGCATTAATTTTTTTCTTGTTAATAATTCCATATATTTTGTGGATCTGCCCGGCTATGGATATGCTTCAGTTTCAAAGGCAGAAAGGTTAAAATGGAAAAGTCTTGTGGAAAATTACCTGATGTCAGAGAGAGAAAAATTGCTAATTATTTTGGTAGATGCAAAAGTTGGAGTGACAAAATTGGATTTTGAAATGGTTGAATACGTTAAATATCACAATATAGATTTTTGCATTGTTGCAACTAAAAGTGATAAAATATCAAATAACAAACTATTTAATTCCATTAAAAAAATAAAAAACACTTTAGATATATCTGAAGTTATTCCATTTTCAGCCTTAAAAGGGACTGGAAAAGATAAACTAATGGGTAAAATAAACTCCTTCATAAATGAAGGCAAAAAAATAAACATAAAATCTTAGGAGGAAATATATTATGGCCAAGGAAAAAGGAAATTCGGCAGTTAAAGTAGGAGTAGAAAGCAATGAAATCAATGTAGATACACTCAACAAAAAATCTCTTACAGAATTAAAAAAAATTGCAAAGGATTTCGATGTTAAGGACATAACAAATTACAAAAAATCTGAGTTAATTTTTCAAATTCTCAAGGCCAAAGCACTAAAGGAAGGATTTGGGTTCTCAGAAGGGGTACTTGAAATAATCTCATCAAATCAGGGACCAAACAGTTTTGGCTTTTTAAGAAGACCTGAATACAATTATTTACAAAGTAGCGAAGACGTCTATGTCTCACCATCACAAATAAAAAAGTTTGGGTTAAGGACTGGAGATACTGTCTCAGGCCAAATAAGGCCCCCGAAGGAAGGTGAAAGATATTTTGCACTTATTAAGGTAGAGGCAATAAACTCAGAACACCCTTCAAAACTTGTTAGAAGACCTATTTTTGATTCACTAACTCCTCTTTATCCAGATGAAATGATCAGGATGGAAACTGTTCCCAACAACATTTCAGGGAGAATTTTAGACCTTCTTACACCAATAGGAAAAGGTCAGAGAGGACTTATTGTTGCACCACCGAGAACCGGTAAAACTATGTTAATTCAGTCCATAGCAAACTCAATAACCACAAACCATCCAGAAATTTACCTCATTGTTCTTTTAATAGATGAAAGACCTGAAGAGGTTACAGATATGAAGAGGTCAGTAAAGGGTGAAGTTGTCTCATCCACTTTTGATGAGCCACCAGAAAGACATTTAAATGTTGCTGAAATTGTACTTGAAAAGGCAAAAAGATTGGTGGAGCATAAAAAAGATGTTGTCATTCTTTTAGACAGTATAACAAGACTTGCAAGAGCATATAATACTGTTATGCCAACAAGTGGAAAGGTTTTAACAGGTGGTATTGATTCTGGAGCACTTCAAAAGCCAAAAAGATTTTTTGGTGCTGCAAGAAACATAGAAGAAGGTGGATCCCTTACCATCATTGCAACAGCCCTTATTGACACAGGAAGTAGAATGGACGATGTTATTTTTGAGGAATTTAAAGGTACTGGAAATATGGAAATAAATTTAGATAGAAAACTTGTTGAAAGAAGAATTTTTCCATCAATCGACGTAAATAAATCTGGCACAAGAAAAGAGGAACTTTTAATTCCTAAAGAACAATTGGATAGGATATGGGTCTTAAGGAAAGTCTTAAATCAACTTTCTCCAGTGGAGTCTATGGAACTTTTAATTGAAAAATTAAGAGCCACCAAGTCAAATAAAGAATTCCTGGAATCAATGAACAAACAGTAAAACAGTGCCTTAAAAATACATTTTTAAATAAGAACCAGAAAAAATCCATTTAATTTTTTTTAAGGAATGGTGTTTAACGCTTCTTTAGTAGGAGTGTTGGCACCATTTATCTGAATTTTAGTTTTAAAAAATAAAATAGAGAAAATTTGACCACATTTTTA
This sequence comes from Acidobacteriota bacterium, assembly GCA_027040585.1. Lineage (GTDB taxonomy): Bacteria > Acidobacteriota > JAAYUB01 > JAAYUB01 > JAMOQF01 > JAMOQF01. The sequence continues at coordinate 8,143 of JALULU010000133.1, forward strand.
AATCTAATCATTGAAAATTTATAATCAAACTCCCACTTTCTCCACATAACTCCCCTTCTCTCCTTAACTTTACCAAGTGAATAAAAAAATTTTTTAACTTTTTTGCTGTTTAAAATATTTAAGTTCAAAAAGTTTTCATCAAAAATTTCATACAATAAAGAATTCAGAAAAATCACCCCTTTTTCAATTCCCCATTTTTTACACACATTTTCCAATAAATTAAAATCAATATTTCCCTTTTTCACCAATATAATGACATCATACAGATTTAAAAGAGATACATTGAAACTGTTATTTACTATTGAAAGTATTAAAACCGCAAGGTCCATTGTATCATTTAATAGATTTAACTCTCTGCCATTAAAATCTACCTTAAACCTAAATTTAAAAAAATCTTCCAATTCAACATTATATAAATATGGATAAAATAGTGATTTGTGTAAATCAATCTTTAAAATATTATTTTTAACATAAGACTTTTCATACCATCCCTTTTTTTCACTACCAATTGTAATAAACCCACTTTTTAAAATTTCTTTTTCTACCATACTAAAATCATCAGGCATTACAAGTAAGTCCATATCATTCATAGGCCTTTCACCTTTTCCATAAAAGCCTTTCAATATAAATGATAGCCCTTTTAAAGGAATGATTTTCTCGCTGTAAATTTTTAAAAAATCTTCAACATAAAGATTATTTCTAACCTCATTTATCTTAAATTCTTTCCCTTTTTCATTTAAAATTGCTCCCAATTTATTTAAATAAAGGAGTTCTTCACCAAACTTATCTTTAAATTTCTCAATATAATTATTCATATTTAGAAAATTTTACACCAAATTCCTTGTGAAGGTCTGATGTAATTTTATGTAAGTTTAAAACATCTTTCACATATTCTTTTTTTGCTGAAAAATAATTAAACTTTGCTTCTATAAACTTATTCTGAGCATCAATTAAATCTCTAAGAGTAGACACTTTATATTTAAACTTTAATTCCTCACCGTCAAGTTCCCCTTTTGCTGCCTCTACTTCTTTTTTAGTTACTTCAATTTCCTTTTTAGTCTTAATGATATCCCTAAAAATATTTCTCAGCTCAAGATTTATTTGTTGCTTTACCTTCTTTAATTCATACAATTTTTTTTGGTAATCAATTTGGGCAGAAATTGCCTTAGCCTTTGCATCCTTATTTCCAAGAGGTATTTTAAAATCAAGCTGAACCAAAATCCCATTATATTTACCATCAAAGGCATTGCTTATTGAATCATAAACACCACCACTATAGTTCTCTTCAAGGATCTGCTGAGTGTCTGGATTTATGTGAAAAGGAAAATTGGAAAGGTCAGGTATCTTACCCTTAAGTCCATATTGCAAATAACCCAATGTAAGGTCAAGTTGTGGCTTTAGATTTTTCTTCTTAACATTAAAATCAATTTTACTGTTTTTCACCTGATAAAGTGAAGATTTTAAATCGCCCCTATTTTGATATGCAAGTTGTTTAGCCCTATTAAAATCATAAAGTCCCAATTTTATTTTTTTATCTTCAAGTTTAAAATAATTAACATATTTTTCAGTATCACTAACTGAAAAAAGAACTGTTAAGAACTTTGCCTTTAAGTCCGTTAAATTATTTTCAGCATCAAGTAAATTTTCTTCCTGCCTGTAAAATTCAGCTTCAGCCTTTTTTTTATCTACAAGAGGTCTGACCCCTGCCTTTACTTGATTTTTAACATCATAAAGTGTTCTTTTTGCAAGATTTACTCTTCTCTTTAAAAGTTCCACTCTTTTCTGAGCTATGAGAATATCTTCAAATTGAGATGAAACCTCAAATATAATATTCTCAACTTTATTTTTATACATCTCCTTTGAAATTTTTATGTTATTTAAAGAAATATCAATCATTTCTCTATTTACACTGCTTCCAAATCCCTTTAAAAGTGGCTGTGTAACAGTAAGGGAAAGTGTTGTATTATAAGCGGGATTTATAAGGAAAAATATGTTATTGGTCTCCAATTTTTTCGTCTCAAATGTAAAATTTAAAGTAGTTCCAGGAGAGAATTTTTTAAAAAATGAGGAAGAGTAATATGTTTCTTTAGTCTTACTACTTCCAACCCCCTGAAAGACACTTGGTGAAGGGGTTACATTCCTTTTGTAATAGGATTTATTGTCAATGAAAGGTTCAAAAATTGATTGAGACCCAAAATAATCTGCAATAGATTTTCTTATATCTAATCTTGAAATCCTTAAATCTAAATTGTTATATATGGCCAATTTAACACACTCGTTTAAATCCAGGATTTTCTTTTCAGGAAAGGTATCTTCTCCCATTTTAAGTGAAGATTTAAATCTGTATTGAGAGTAAAATACGTCGTTTATATATGGAAAAGAAAGGCCATATTTCATCTTATCCTTAGAGAAAATTACGGAAGTAAAAAATAAAAATAAAGAAAGTAAAATTACACTTTTCCTCATTATTAACTCCTCAGAAACTGTTTAAATTTATAATACGTTAATAATTATGAAACGTTTTATTATATCAAAGAGATAATCTAAAAAGTGGCAAAATTATACATAAATCAAATTGAAAAAGGTGCCAGGCACAAAAATTTTTTTTATAACAATTCCTTAATTTGATTTTTTTTAAATACTTACTTATACTTAACTTTGTTTAGCAATTTAAAAGGAGTAAACAGTGAAAAAGAAACTTTTTATTTTTTTAATACTCTTGGTAATTATAATTTTTTCTCTTTTTCTATACATAACAACTCCACCTAAACTAAACTGCAATAATAAGATAGGGAAAATTAATTCAATACTTAAAGTCGTAAATCCTGTTAAGATAGTTTATTTAAATGGCACAGGCTACAGTAGAGGATATCAACATGGTACACTTTTAAAAAAAGATATTAAATATATGGTTTCAGTCTTAAAGAATAAGGTTGGGCCCATTGTATACCATTTAGGAATGATTAAAGCAAGAAAATTAGATAGGGCTCTCCCAAAAGAATATAGATGTGAAATGAAGGGTATAGCAGATGGTGCTGGGGTAAACTACTACGATGTTTTATTAATAAACACCTTTGACGATTTAATGCATCTTGCAAAATGCTCATCAGCAATTGTTCTAAAAGGAGTAATCTCTGACAATTTCTTTTT
>JALULU010000134.1 GCA_027040585.1 Acidobacteriota bacterium
TATAAGATAAAAAAGATTCTTTCAACAGAAAAAGAGGGATACATAATATTTGATGCCATTCTTGACAGAAATAACAATCTCTGGGCTGCTACAAATCGCGGTCTTATAAAAAAGAGTAAAAACAAAATTAAATTATTTACCCAAAAAAATGGCATCTCAGGAATAAGGGTATTAAGTACATTTTTAAGTTCCGATGGAATACTCTGGTTTGGCACAAATCGCGGTTTGATAAAACTTGTCACCCAAAACATGCTGGTCTACAAAAAATTACTTGGCTCAAATCCACAGAGTTTTATATGTTTTTATTGGGATAAATTAAATAAATCTATGTATGTAGGTACAGCTGGTGGAGTTTATATAATTTCAGGAGAAAAAATAAAAAAATTTAATAATAAATATGTGAGCTCATTCCCCATATGGGATATCGAAAAAGACAAAAAGGGAAACTTTTACTTTGCCTCTGAAGGCGGTGGATTAATAAAAGTAGGAAAAAATGGAAAAACAATAAAATATACTAAAGAAAACGGTTCACTCCCGGGAAACAACGTTACAGACATACTTTTAAAAAATAACAAAATCTATGTTGCATGTAAAAAAGGTTTTTCCATATATAATAACGACAAATGGAAAATATACACCATTAAGAATGGTTTGCCTGTATCTTATGTAAGATGCCTATATGAAGATTTAGATGGATCAATCTTGCTTGGTACACTCGGGGCAGGAATTTTAAGGTATAAAAATGGTAACTTTTACAATATAAAAAATAACAACAATAATAAAGAAACAAAAGCAATTTTCGATCTATTACTCTATAAAAACTTCCTGTGGGCAGCCACAAATTATGGACTCCTAAAAATAGATAGAGATGGAAATTCAAAATTCTACTCCACTGAAAGTGGTATTTTACCATATGGACTTTCAGTCCTTTTACCTGTGAATAACTACCTCTGGATTGGCAGTGATGGTGGGGCTATGCTATTTGACATAGATAAAGAAAAAGTTGTTAAGATCCTCACAAAAGACGATGGACTTCCCGGAGATGAGTTTACAACACATAATGCAATTGCAAAAGATTCAGATAATAATATATGGTTCGGACTTTTTGGAGGAATTGCTAAAATATCAAACATGGGATTGAATAAAATTTCAGATAACAAATTAAATCCTAAAATATTAATAAGTGAAATTTCATTCTATAGCAACAATAAAATACACATTCTAAAGGGTATCAAAAGAAATAAAATAACACTTCCACATAACGCAAAAGAAATAAGGATAAAATTTGAAGTTATCTGGTTTAGAAATGAATATTCGCTAAAAATAGATTATAAACTCGCGGGAGTTAACAAAAAATGGATTCCCATCAAAAGCTTCAAAAACATGGAAATATATTTTACCTATATCCCTCCTGGCAGGCATTTATTACTTTTAAAAATCTCTTCTATATATTCAAAAAAAAATATATCAAAAAAAATTATAGACATTGTTGTTAAAACGCCATGGTGGAAAAAACCAGAGTATTTAATTTCAATTTTATTTTTACTAATAATTTTAATAACAATTTCAATAGTTATCATAATTAAATGGAAAACAAGAAAATTATCAAAAGAAAAAGAAAAATTAAACAAACTTGTGAAGGAAAGAACCAAACAGCTGGAAATTCTTAATTTAAAACTCGAAGAAAAAAATAAAATTTTAAAAGAAATGTCTGAACACGATTATTTAACAAATTTGTTTAATAGAAGATATTTTATGAATTCTTTAAAATTTCTGGATAAAATATCTAAAAGAGAAAGTAAGTTAGAAGTATGCTTTATAATGTTTGATATAGACAATTTTAAAAAAATAAATGACATCTATGGACATTTCATAGGTGATAAAGTTTTAATTGAAACTGCAAAAATTCTAAAAGAAAATTTAAGGGAAAGCGACCTAATTGCAAGATATGGAGGAGAAGAATTCATAATTGCACTTTTAAAAACCAATAGGGAAAATTGCTTAAAGGTTGCAGAAAAATTAAGAAAATTGGTTGAATCTAACGAAATTATAACGGAAAAAGGCAAAATAAAAATTACAATAAGTGGTGGAATAAGTTGTATCGATTTTAAAAATAAAGAGTTAAATGATATTGAAAAAGCAATAAATTTAGCAGATGAAAACCTCTACAAAGCTAAAAAAGGTGGGAAAAATAAAATCTTAGGATAAGCAAAAAATTTAAAAAATCTCTTTCTAATTTTTTTAAAAACCTACTTATAAATCATAAATCGTGCCTGGCACCATTAATCCATTATTTAAAATTTTAATGCCCATCATCCATCACCTTTTTGTTTCTATATAATTTTCATGCCTGGCACTTTTTATTTCACTGAAATTCCCCCTACAGAAATGGCAACAGCTCCACCTGGTACTTTCTCCCAATTTTTTATCTGTTCATCCCATCTATAAATTCCGTGTCCGCCGGGGACATTATCCGTTCCTATAACCCAAACAGTTTTTGGTCCAGATGAAATATCTACAGCAAGACCAGGTAACAGTTCCCAACTCATTCCATTCCACTTATATATATTACCATTTTCATTTATAACCCATGGATTTCCATTTCTATCCACATCTATTCTCACAGCAGCACCTGGATATAATTGCCATCCATTTCCTTTCCATTTAAATATTTGATATCCACCAACCATTTTTTTTGTTCCAATAATAAAGACATCACCATTTGGACCAACTCCAATATCCTTTGCCTTGCCTGGCACTTTATTCCATCTTCTATTGGACCAATGAAAAATATCTTCACTGATTGTTACAATCCATGGTATCCCATAATGATTTACATCAACTTTAACAGCATTGCCTGGCACCTTTACAAAAGAATGGATATTATCCATCCATCTGTAAATGGAAGGTCCTTTTGTACTTAAATCAACACCTGCCATCCACACAGTTCCATTTGAACCCACTCCTATATCTGTTGCATTACTTCTACTATATGAAACATGCTTCCAGCCCTTTCCACTCCAATGAAATATACCATGTGCATTATTTATCACCCATACATTTTCTCCTCTATAACCTGAATTTGAAGGAAAACTTTTATTGGACAAATAATCTGGATGAAAAATCTCCTCTTGTCCGCCTGGAGGAGTTACATAAAGTTGAAGTCCCAACATAGCCCTTGGTCCCTGAAAAAACTCAACAACCATATAGTGTTTGCCATTTGATAAATAAATATTTCCACTTTTACTTGTATGACCAACAGGATGTAATCCATCATTATCTATAACAAGTTTGTTATCTATCCATAACTTTGAACCATCATCTGAATTAAGCCTGAATTTATAATTTCCTGCTCCGTTTAGTCTAAAATTCCCTCTATAACGTATGCCAAACCATTCAAAACGTTTTGTAATACCTGGAAATCCCTGAGTAAATGGCCTTATAGAGACGTTTAATTCTCTGGCATAAATACTACCAACCGGTGAAAGCCTTGAAAAATCAGGTAAATGATTTGTACCCACTGGAAAAAAATAAATGTCCCCTTTCAAGGCATATTCCTCATATGTGGCAGAACCAAATACAGGTTCAGGATTAGTTAAAACCATTGTCCAAGTAGATCCATTAGTCAAGCCTGTCCCTGAGCAAGGTCCAGAAATTTTTCCATTATTAAAATATCCTACATAGGTTTGCTTACAAACACTTCCATAGCCCTGCTTGGAACAATCCCTTTCAATAATTACACGATTCCCCTCTATTTTTCCCCTAAGGGGATCAACTCTATGTCCCGGACAACAAGTCCATTCAGATGTGCCTGTTATAGATCCATTTACAACTGTTATTTTCCATGTTGATTGCCACTGTCCCTGTGTAATATGGTATGTTCCACTTCTAAGGTAATTTGAAATATTTCCTGAAAATGGAAATATTGTAAAAAATAGAGACAAAAAAAGAAGCAAAATAGAATATCTTAATTTACTTAATTTCATTTTAACTCTCCTCTCAATTTTTTAATTTTATGTGTTAGGTTTTATTTATAAAAAAACGGAAATAAATGGTTCTACATTTTGGTTGACAAAACAATTTTTAAATGATTAAACAATTTTACAGGAATTGGAGATGAAAAAAACTTAACACATGGGTTTAATAAAAAGGCAACAAATTTATTTAAAAACTCTTTATTCAAAAAAACTCCTCTTTTTCATTTTAAATAAAAACGGATAGAAAAACAAACAAATTCGTGCCTGGCACCTTTTTAATTTTTTTTAGTCTCACTATCAAGCCAGTGCTTTGCAAGTCCACTTTTTCCAGTTTCTTTGTAGTCTTTAGATAAACTAAGCCCTGTTTCCTTCATTGTAATTACAACTTCATCAAAACTAATTCTATGTTTCCCATCTGAATAAAGGGCAAAAGTTGAAGCTTGAAGTGCCCTACCTGCAGCAAAAGCATTCCTCTCAATACATGGAATTTGCACATATCCACCAACTGGATCACAGGTTAAACCCAAATGGTGTTCCATTCCAATTTCTGCAGCATACTCAATCTGACTCACAGTCCCGCCTAAAATCTGAGTTGCAGCAGCAGAAGCCATTGCACACGCTGTTCCAATTTCCCCCTGACAGCCAACCTCAGCCCCAGAAATAGAGGCATTTTCCTTTACAAGATTTCCAATAAGTCCTGCTGTGGCAAGTGCCCTAAGTATTATATCTTTACTAACACCATGGTATTTTTTTAAAAAATATAAAACAGCAGGTAAAACACCTGAGGATCCACAGGTGGGAGCAGTTACAACAATATTTGAAGATGCATTCTCTTCAGCTACGGCAAGTGCATAAGAGGCAACAAGTCCAAAGGATTTAAGAAATGTCCCTGAATTTTTTGCTTTAACATAATAGGAATATGCCTTTCTCTGTAGGTGAAGTTCACCAGGCAAAACCCCTTGCCTGTTAAGTCCTCTTTTAATTGCCTCAACCATTTTTTCCCAAACTTTTTCTAAATACATCCATATATCTTCTCCCTCAACTTCTTCAACATATTCCCACAGAGTTTTCCCCGTTTTTTCCGTCCACCTTAAAATTCCATCCATATTTTTAATTGGATAAATAGATTTAGGTGGATTTTTAAAGTCAGTTCCATCCTTTATTGTTCCACCACCTACAGAATATACCTGCCAGCTTTTTACTAAATTTGAGTTATCATCAAAACCTTCAAAAAGCATACCGTTTGGATGTAGAGGTAAATATTCCTCAGGCTTCCAGATTACCTCAACCTTTTTTCCATTGGATTTAAAAAATTTCATAAGCGTAACATCTGTAAAATGACCTTTACCCGTTGCAGCAAGACTTCCATATAGAGTCACTTTAAAAAAAGTGCAATTTCCACACATCTTTAAAAATCTTTCCGCTGCAAAAAGAGGCCCCATTGAATGGGAGGATGAAGGCCCATGCCCAATCTTAAAAATTTCTTTAATTGATTCCATTTTTGAATACTTAATTCAACTGGATTAAAAAATATATTAGCATAAATTTTGTGCCTGGCACCTATAATTTTCAATAATTTTCAATTTTTATCGGGGGCGAACCTCAACAGTGGACATCGACAGTAGGATGGTGCCAGGCAGAAAAATTGAGTTCAAATTCGGGGACAGACCTCGAAATTTTTTCCGAAATTTTTTCATATCATCGTGCCTGGCACCTTTCTATCTTACGAAATTTCATATCATCGCGCCTGGCACCGTTTTATTTTTTGTGCCTGGCACCCTTTTATTTTACACCACCTCCAAGTACAGCATATAAATTTACAAGATTTGACATTTTTAGAAGTTTTAGAGAAACTAAACTTTCCTTTGCATCAAAAAGTGATCGCTCAGAATCAAGTACCGATAAATAACTGTCAATTCCACATTCATATCTTTTAAAGGATAGTTTATTTGTCTCTTCTAAATCTCTAACTAAATTTCTGTGGGCATTAATCTCACCATCAACAGTTCCAAAAACTGCAAGGGTATCTGAGACCTCCCTAAACGCTGTTTGTATAACCTTTTCATACTGAGTAAGTAAAATTTTTCTCTTTGCCTTACTTATTTTATAGGATTCCCATATTTTTGGATCTAAAACAGGTGCAACCACATCTACACCATAACTCCAGGTTTTTGTTCCCGATTTAAAAAGTCTCGAAAACTTTTTCCCGGCAGTTCCAATTAAGGCAGAAAGTGAAATCCTCGGAAAAAAAGCTGCTCTTGCTGCTCCTATATTTGCATAGGCGGCCTTTAGCTCATGTTCAGCAGCCATAATATCAGGTCTATTTAAAAGTACCTCTGAAGATGTTCCAGGTGAAATTTCCTCAGGTGGTGTTACACTATTTAAATTTTTAGGAAGCAAATCCTCAGGAACAGTCGTCCCCACCAAAAGATTAAGGGCGTTTATATCTTCTGCCTCATATTGAGTAAATTTTAGAACCTTCTCCCTTGCTACTTCAACCTGACTTGAAGCCTGTTTTAAAGCTAATTTATCAGTTAGCCCATTTTCATATTGAGACTTTATCAATTTATATATTCCCTGTTGAGTATCTAAAACCTTTTTGGCAATTTCGAACCTCTCTCTATCGGCAGCAAGTGCAAGATAAGCTCTTGCAACCTCTGAAATTACCATTATTTGAACACTTTTTTTTGCCTCTTCTGTGGCAAGATATGACTCTAAAGCCTCCTTTTTAAGACTTCTAATCCTTCCAAAAAAATCTAATTCCCATGAAGTTATACCAAGATTAACACTATACTGCTTAACTTTTCCCGATGTTCCAGGATATCTAAAATCAGACGAGGATTTACTTTCACCCCCGTTACCTGTTGCATAAAAAGTTGGAAAAAGTTCTGAGACCCTTATCCCATAATATGCCCTTGCAGTCTCAACATTTAATGCAGCAAGTTTAAGATCGCGGTTGTTATTCAGTGCGAGTTTAATCACTTTTTTTAGATTTTCATCTTTAAAAAACTCACTCCATTTTAACTCAGAAGGAACTGGCTTTTTGCTTAAACTTTCAAGATTCCTATAAGATTTTCCCTGAGGCCAATTTTTTGGTACAGGTGAAGCAGGTCTAACATACTTTGGTGCCAGAGTTAAACATCCGCTTAACATAACAGAAAGTAATAATATTGGTAAAATAGTTATTTTGCTCTTCATTTTACACCCCTTTCTCCTCTTTAGATTTTCCTTCCCCTTTTAACTGTTTACGTTTAAAAATACTGTATACAATAAAGAAAAAGAGCGGTATGTAAAATAGATCAATAAATGTTGCTGAAATCATACCACCACAAACAGCGGTACCAATGGCATTCATTGCCCCGGAACCTGCACCTTTATTTAGAGCAAGGGGCAAAACACCAAAGAAAAAGGCAAGAGAAGTCATCATAACAGGTCTAAGCCTTATCCTCGTTGCCTCAAGAGTTGCGTCAAGCAAACCCATTCCTCGCTTTAATCTCTCCTTTATAAACTGAATAATCAAAATTGCATTTTTAGTGGAAAGTCCCATTGTTGTGATAAATCCAATCTGAAAATATACGTCATTCCACAATCCCCTTGACCACGTGGCAACCGTTGCCCCAAGTACACCAAGGGGAAGCATGAGCATATTTGCTATTGGAATTGGCCAGCTTTCATAAAGTGCAGCAAGGACTAAAAAGATAACAAATATGGAAAAACCATACACAAGTGGCGCCTGAACTGTTGCCATACGTTCCTGATAGGAAAGTGCTGTCCAATCGTAGGCCACCCCTTTACCAAGTTTTGAAACAAATTCCTCCATTGCCTTCATTGCATCCCCTGTACTGTATCCTGGAGCAGGTTCTCCCCATATCTCAACAGATGGAAATCCATTGTACCTCTCAAGTTTTGCAGGTCCATAGATCCAGTGTCCCTTAGCAAATGAAGAAAAGGGCACCATTTTTCCTGCTATATTTCTCACATATAATTTTCTTAAATCACCGGGAAGCATCCTATAGGGTGCGTCTGCCTGAACATAAACCCTTTTTACCCTTCCACCCTTGATGAAATTATTTATATACGCAGAACCAAATGCTGTGGCAATTGTTTCATTTATAGAGGTTATTGGAAGACCAAGTGCACCGGCCTTATCCCAATCCACATCAATTTTATACTGTGGCACATCTTCCATACCATTAGGTCTGACCCTGATGACCCTTGGATCGTGGGCAGCCATGTATAGCAATTTATTTCTCATTTTTATAAGTTTTTTATGTCCCAATCCACCAAAATCAAGGAGCTCAAAGTCAAAACCCGTTGAATTGCCAAGTTCAATAATTGCCGGTGGAGGAAATGCAAATACCCTTGCCTCCTTTATACGTGAAAAAGCCATCATAGCCCTTCCTGCAACTGCTTTAGCCTTTAAATATGGTTTATCTCTATATTTCCAATCCTTTAATTTTACAAACCCAAATCCCACATTTTGTCCCTGGCCGGAAAAGGCAAATCCAGCAACAGTTGCAATAGATTTAACTGCATCTTTTTCCCTTACTTCAAAATACTCTCTAACCTTTTTTAAAACATTTTCTGTCTGTTCAAGAGTAGAACCTGACGGTAAAACGACCTGTACATATAAAATTCCCTGATCTTCATCTGGTAGATATGAAGTTGGAAGGTGTAAAAATAAAAAGAGCATAGCTCCAACAAGTAAAAAATATAGAAGAATATATCTGAATTTTCTCCTTATAACATGTGCAACTGCTTTAACATATGTATTTCTGATTCTATTAAACCACTTATCAAACCAGCTGAAAAAGGGTTTTAGAAAGAAAATGGTGTGTTCTGATAATTTCTTACCCTCTGGCAGAGGTTTTAAAAGATTTGCACACAAAACAGGTGTTAAAACAAGTGCAACAAGAACAGATAAAAGCATTGAAGATGCTATTGTAACTGAGAACTGTCTATAAATAATTCCTGTAGAACCAGGGAAAAAAGCCATTGGCAAAAATATTGATGATAGGACAAGACCAATCCCAATAAGTGCACTTGTAATCTGCTCCATGGATTTTGCAGCTGCTTCCTTTGGAGAGAGACCTTCCTCTCGCATGATCCTGTCTACATTTTCAACTACAACAATGGCATCGTCCACAAGAAGACCTATGGCAAGTACCATGGCAAACATCGTCAACATATTTATTGAAAATCCCAAAACCCAAATAACGCCAAATGTGCCAAGAACAACCACAGGTACAGCAATTGTTGGAATAAGTGTTGCCCTGAAATTTCCAAGAAATAGAAACATAACCAAAAACACTAAGAAAATAGCCTCTATTAAGGTTTTAATAACTTCATTGGTGGCAACTACTGTAAAAGGAGTTGTATCATATGGATATACGACCTTAACACCTTCAGGAAAAAATTTCTCAAGATCTTTCATCCTTTTCTTAATTCTTCTTGCAGTATCAAGAGCATTTGCCCCAGGCTCTTTCCTCACAACAAGTATTGCAGCAGGCTTTCCATTGTACTTTGCAACTATGTCATATCTGACTGTTCCAAGCTCAACACGGCCAACATCTCTAATTCTTACAATTGAACCATCTTGATTGGCTTTAACAGGTATGGATGCAAATTCCTTCGGGGTCTTTAAAAAGTGCTGAACAATTATAGAAGCATTCATACGCTGACCTTTAACAGCAGGAGCACCTCCAAACTGCCCAGCTGACACCTCAACATTATATGAACGAAGGGCTCTTATTACATCCTCAATCGTTAAATTATATTTAGTTAATTTATCAGGATTTAGCCATATTCTCATTGAATATTCAGAGCCAAATGACTGCACCTCACCAACCCCTGGGACTCTGGCAAGGACCTTTTCAATATTTGACTTCATATAATCCCTTAAATCATTTCCGTTCATCCTTCCATTTTCAGAAACAATACCAACGGCAAGCATATAATTTCTCGTTGACTTACTAACATTTACCCCCTCACGTCTAACAACTTCCGGCAAACTTGCCATTGCAAGTTGAAGTTTATTCTGAACTTTTGCCCAGGCAATATCTGGATCGGTGCCAGGCGCAAAAGTTAGCTCAATACTACATAACCCTGAAGAACTGCTTGAAGATGAGATATATAAAAGTTTATCCAATCCTGTCATCTGCTGCTCAATAATAGATGTGACAGTACTTTCAACACTTTCCGCTGAAGCACCGGGATAAAAAGCTCTAATTGCAATCTGTGGAGGTGCAAGTTCTGGATACTGAGACACCGGTAAAAAGTGAATTGCAAGAAGGCCAAAGGCCATTAGAGATATTGCAATTACCCACGCAAATACAGGTCTATCTAAAAAGAACTTTGAAATCATTAGACACCTCCACCATGGCGCTTATTTCTCATAAAACCACCTAAATTATTTCCACCTTTTTTAAAGGGAACACTTTTCACCTTCATCCCGGGTCTTATGTACTGTAATCCCTCTATAACGACTTTATTACCTATATTAAGTCCTGAGGTTACAAGCCATTTATTCCCAATTGCCCTATCTATTTTTATGGGTCTGATTTCAACCTTATCCTCCAAATTAACGATATAAACAAATGGGTTTCCACTATAATCTCTGTTTACTGCCTGTTGCGGAACCAATATTGCGTTGTGTTTTATTCCCTCTTTAATTACGGCTTTTACAAACATTTCCGGAAGTAATATGTGTTCTGGATTTGGAAAAACCATTCTAAGGATAACGGAACCTGTACCTGGATCTACCGAAACATCCCTGAACTTAAAGGTACCTTCAAGGGGATATTTGCTACCATCATCAAGTATTAGTCCAACTTTTCTACTTTTTGTCTCACTTATAATCCCCTCTTTTAATCTCTTTTTAAGCAGGAGTAAATCATTCGTAGACTGTGGGACATCTACATAAATTGGATCCAGCTGATGGATAGTAGTAAGAGGCACAGGCTGATAGGCAGTAACAAGGGCTCCCACAGTTATATTTGATGGACCAATTCTACCCGAAATGGGAGCAGTTATTCTTGTATAGTCAAGATTTATTTTAGCTGATTTAAGAGCTGCTTCAGCCTGTTTAATTGTTGCTTTTGCAACAGCCAAAGCCTTTTGATTTTTTAAAACTTGAGCCTTTGCAGCAGTAAGTGTAGCCTCATCTACCTTCATCTTTGTTAAAATCTCATCCCTCTGGGTTGCTGAAACTGCCTTATCTTTATAGGCCTTCTCAAATCTCTCACTGTTTTTCTTTGAAAGTAAAAGATTTGCCTTTATCCTTAAAACCTCTGCCTTACTTGC
>JALULU010000135.1 GCA_027040585.1 Acidobacteriota bacterium
CAGCATCACCAACCACTCTAACACTTGTAGGGGAACAGTACATATCATTTACAACTTCAATTTTTTTTTGACTCTTTGCTTTTTCCATTAATCTATGAGGAAAATCCTTACCACCAATACCATATAGCCAAGAAATACGTAATATTGAAAAACTTTGTGAAAATGTTTTAATTTCAGTTTCACCAGAAAGCTTTGATTCACCATAACTATTAATGGGATTGGTTAAATCAAGTTCAATATATGCTCTTTTTCTGCTGCCATTAAATACATAATTTGTGGAAAAATGTACCAAATGAAATTTATATTTTTTTGAAGCAAGTGCAAGGTTTCGAACCCCATAACCATTTACAAGAAAAGCGGTTTTGTAGTTTTTTTCAGCACCATCGACATCTGTATATGCCGCACAATTAATTAAAATATCAGGATTTATTTTACTTATTTTCTCATCAATGGAGTTTAAATCAGTTATATCAAGTTCTTTTTTGCCAAATGGAAAAATTGAAAAATCTTTTTTAAGATACTCCGATAGGAAACTTCCAAGTAACCCCTCTGCTCCTGTTATAATGACTTTCATTATTCTATCTTAAATGGTGAATCTAAAAAATTCTCATACCTGATTTCATCCACTTCTTCTTTTTTCCCCTCACCTCTATAAAGTTTATCAGGTAAATTTACAACCATTCCCATCTCATACGAAATATTTTTATATCCATGTACCACTCCGGGCGGTATTAAAAGCGATATTGGGTTATCACTTCCACCGTAGACAATCATCTTATTCCCATAAGTTTTTGAGCCTTTTCTATTATCCCAGAGTGAAATTTCAAAATTTCCAGGTCCTAAAAAAATAAAAAAATCTGATTGAAATCTGTGTTCATGGGGACCCCTTACTATATGAGGATAAGTAAATGAAACATAAGACATCTGAGGTTTTAAATCTGACTCATCACTCCGATAAATTTCACAAAGCCAACCTCTTCTATCAAGATTTCTTTTAAGTTTCTTGATTTCAACTCCACTAATTTTTCCTTCTTTAAAATTCATATTAAAACTCATCCACCAACTCCTGAGCCCTTTTTAGAGATGAAAACGTCCCTGCATCTGTCCACCAACCTTCAAAAAAATCGGCATAAAGCTTATTTCTCTTAATGTACTCGTTATTAACATCAGATATTTCGTATTCACCTCTTTCAGACGGTTTTAAAGTTCTTATTATATCAAAAACCCCATTATCATAAAAATAAACTCCAGTGACAGCATATTGAGATGGAGGTATTTCTGGTTTTTCAACTATTTTAGTAATTTTATCACCATTAAAAATTGCAACCCCAAATCTCTCAGGATTTTTTACCTTTTTTAAAATTATACGAGCACCTTCACCTTGATTCAAAAACCTATGCACATAAGGTTCGAGAGAATCCTCAAAAATATTATCTCCCAATATAACAACAAGATTGCTTCCTCCTGCAAAATTTTCAGCAAGTGAAAGGGCATTTGCAATTCCCTTTGGTTCATCCTGAACCTTATAGGTGAAATTACATCCAAAATCTTTACCACTTCCAAGAAGTGATACCACATCACCCATGTGCTCCGTGCCTGTCACCACAAGAATCTCTTTAATTCCAGAATTCACAAGTTTTTCAATGGGCCAGAAAATCATAGGCCTTTTTCCAACGGGAAGCAGATGTTTATTTGTGACTTTTGTAAGGGGATAAAGGCGACTTCCAGTACCCCCAGCAAGTATTACACCTTTTAATTTCATTTTATCTTTCTCTTATCTTTGAAATAAGTCTTAAAATTTCAATATAAAGCCATACAAGTGTTACCATTAACCCAAAGGCTGCATACCACTCAAAATATTTATTCGCTCCCCTATTTGACATATTTTCTATAAAATCAAAATCAAGCAAAAGATTAAAAGCGGCAACACCAACCACAAAAACTGAAAATAGAATACCCAAAGGGGAACTTGAATATATAAATCCAATTCTTATACCAAAAAATCCCAATACAAAACTTGCAAGGTAAAGCAACATAATACCACCTGTTGCTGCAATTATCCCCAACTTTAATCTTCCCGTCACCTTAATAATCCTATTGCTGTATAGTGAAAGCATAAATAAAAAAACACCAAGAGTAGCAAAAACAGCTTGAAATACTATTCCTTTATATGCCGCTTCAAAAATATGAGAAATGACACCTAAAAAAACCCCCTCACATAACGCATAAATCGGTGAAAGATATGGTGCAGTTTTTGGAACAAAACTAATAACTAAGGCAAGAATAAACCCAGGGATTAGACCAACGTATATCAAAAGAGGTAGTGGATGGGTCCAGGAAAAATATGCACCTAAAAGAAGTATGGAAAAAAGTAAAAATGTTTTTCCCTTAACACCTGAAATTGTCATTGTGTTATCAGAAGAAACAGGAGTAAAAGGGACATTTTTAAAAATTTTATCACTCAAAACAGGATTTGAACCCTTCATATTGCATACCTCCTTAATCCATTAATTCGTATAAATCTTTGATTAAAAATTTTGGCAAAAAGTTTTTAATTTTTAAAGTTCTTTTAGAATATTTACCGGTTAAAACCAAAATGCCATCAATACCAACTTTTTCAGCACCTAAAATATCAGATTCATAATCGTCACCAATAATCAAAACATCGTCACTCTTTAATCCAATGGACTTAAGGGATTCTTCAAACATTATTTGTGAAGGTTTACCAATTATTTTGGCATTAGAACCTGAAGAATACTCAAGAGCAGAGATAAACCCACCTAAGTCCAAAAAAAGTTTTTCCCCAACCTTCCAGAATCTATTTTTATGAAATGCAAAAAAATCTGCACCATTCATTAATTTGTTGAAAATGTCATTTAAAATTTCCCTATTAAACTTTTCACCAACATCTCCAACTAAAACTGCCATAGGATCTTTAGCTTTTAAATTCAATGATGATAAATCTTCAAGTATTGAATTTGAAACATAAGCAGCAATAGGGGCATCTCCATACTTTTTATAAAGGTAATTATTTGCAACATTAACAGAAGTTATTATATTTTCTTTCTCTATTTCAAATCCACAATTTTTTAATACTTTTAAAATCTCACTTTTACTTTTTATAGTGGTATTTGTGATACAGAGAAAAGGTTTGCCCAAATTTTTTAAAAAAGAAACAAACTCCCTTGCCCCGGGAATAGGATTACCGTTATTAAGCAATACCCCATCTATATCAAGTAAAACACCTTTTTTTGACTTTAAAAGGTCCTTAATTTCTCCATAAAATCCCAAAGATAGCTCCTATTGTTAAAGGTTAAAAAATCATCCCTCATATGAGCATCGCTTCCTCTTGTCTCAAGAAGTTTAAACTCTACAGCAAGTTCATGAAGTCTCTTAATCATCTCAAGCTCATCTCTTTTATGTTTAAAAAACCTTGATGTACCATGATATCTATATTCAACTTCAAGCCCTTCTATTCCCAATTCGCAGAAATCTTTTATTAAATCATGAGAGTTAAAATTATTTTCAACTATATAATACCCAGGATGAGCTAAAATAGGCGTACCATTACTTTTTTTAATTAAATCAATAATAAATTTAGAATCCATTTTAGGAACAACCACATCTACTTTTACAATCTGCCCCAACCACCTTGCAGCAGCAGGATAATCTTCAAATTCCATCAATTTTAAAATCGGTCTTACAATATGGGGTTTCATATAAGTTTGTCTTTCAGGTATGAAAACATCTTCTTTTCTTATAACTTCCTTATTAAAATATTCATTTATTTTATCAATTTGTAAGGCCAATTTTTCTCTTCTCTTTTTTTGTATTAAAGATAGATATTCATTTAAATCTTTATTCTTAATATCAATATTGTAGCCAAGAATATGTACTTCAATCCCTTTGTATTCTGCATCAAATTCACAACCGGTTATTATTTCAACAGAAAGATTTTTTCCAAAGGAAAAAATATCCGGAAAAAGTAAATAGGCACCGATAGAGTCATGGTCTGTAATGGAAAGTTTTTTTACTCCAACTTCTGAAGCAAGACTCACTAAATCTTTCGGATGTAGCCCACCATCTGACACAATAGTATGTGTATGAAGGTCTTCCATAAGTTATCTCCAAATTAATAATTAGTTGTGAAATTTTAACACAAAAAAAGAATTTTAAAAGAAAATATTTTAAAATATTAAACAATATTATGAAGAAATAAAACTTGTTCAAAGGATTACAAAAGCATATTGAAAACGGTTAAAATTAAAGCCTTATTACAACTTGTTCGCTCCTTTGAATGAAAACAAAACCCAGAGAAAAAATGGGCCACCCAAAAGTGAAGTTACCACTCCAATTGGAATCTCTGCTGGAAAAATTATATTCCTTGCAAAAATATCACAAAGTAGTAAAAAGGTGCCGCCGAAAAGAATCAATGTAAAGAAATTTTTCCTCAAATTGTTTCCAAAAATTATTCTTACAATATGGGGAACAATAAGTCCAACAAATCCTATTGGACCACATACTGCCACAAAAGAACCTATTAAAAGAGAAGTAATAACAAAAATTGCCATCCTGATTCTTTTTACATTGAGCCCCCTGTTTGAGGCAAGCTCGTCACCAAGTGTCATAATGAAAATATGATCACTTAAAAAATAAAGGAATATGGATATTGGGAACAAAAATATAAAAATAAGTAATACATCTTTATAACCCACAGTGCCCAGCGAACCCATTAGCCACCTGATAATCTGAAATCCACGTGTAAAATCACTTAAATATTCTAAAAAAAGTATCAGAGCAGAAAAGAAAAAACTCACTGCAACACCACTTAATAGTAGAACATACGGAGAAAAAGATTTCTTTAAATATACAATAAAAAAAATGAGTAAAAGTGTAAAAAGTGCTCCCAAAAAACTGAACCACACCACACCACTAAAAATGAAAAAGAAATTATTCAAAGAAAGTAATATCCCAAGTACTGCCCCAAAAGATGCTCCCTGAGCAATTCCAAGAGTGTAAGGTGTTGCAAGGGGATTTCTAAAAATCATCTGATAAATTGCACCACACAAAGTTAGTCCTGCACCAATGAAAAAAGCAAGAAAAGTTCGGGGTAGTCTGATATATAAAAATATTTTATCTCCAAAGTGTGGAATAGAAATTCCCTTAGAAGAGTAAATCAGGGACAAAATAATTACACTCAGTGAGATAATAAAAAGAATAAATTTTTTCATCCAACACCAAATCTAAACATCAAAGTTAAAAAAAACTCTATTATTCCTTTCAATTTTAAAAAATTTAACATCAAAAATCTTTTCAAGATTGTATTTTAAATCCTCGCTATCACCTTTTTTCACATAAAAAGCACTTTTTCCATCTTTTAAGCCAAGGACATCCCCATTAAAAAATGAAAAAATGTTTAAATCATGGGAAACTACAATAAGAGTTTTTCCTCCTTCCTTTAATTCTTTTAGTAAATTGTAAATTTCAATTTGTGAAGAAGGATCTAAAAATGTAACCGGCTCATCAAGCAAAATTATTTCACTTTCTTGAACAAGTGATGACGCTATCATAACCTTTTGTAGTTCCCCCCCACTTAGTGTATTTAATTTCCTTTTTAAAAATATATTTACACCCAATTTTTCAGAGATATTATGTACTTTTTCAATGTCATTTTTAGAATAGTTTCTAAAAAATCCTCTATGTGGAAACCTTGAAAAAAGTAAGAAATCAAATACATCCATTTCAAAAGTTATAGAGTAAATTTGAGGAATGTAGGAAATTATCCGCGATAATTGAAGTGGTGTAAATCTTTTTACATTTCTTCCAAAAAGTAAATACTCTCCATTAAAATCCCTACAAAATCCTGATAAAATTTTTAAAAGTGTTGATTTACCTGCACCATTTGCTCCTACAACAATAAGTGATTTTTCCCTTTTAACCTCAAAGGATATATTATCAAGTATTTTTTTTCCATTTATAATATATGAAATATTTGAAACTTTAATCATCTCTTTAAAAAGTCTTTAAGAATAGAGACTGCATTTAAAAACCTGATTCCAGGAACCACAAAAGAGGTATTATTTGTAAAGTAAATTTTTCCATTTTTAACAGCATTTAAACTTTTTAATCTTTGCCAATCCTTTTTTCTCACTTTAATTTCATTCTTAAAATTTTTTTCATCTGGCAATAGTTCCACAATAACATCCGGGTTTAAATCATACAGAGCCTCAATATTTATCTGTGGATACATTAATTTTCCATTATAACAATTTTTACCACCTGAAAGTTTAATAATTTCATCCATAAAACTACCTTTTCCAGCTATAAATAGAGTTTTAAAAGTTCCAATTTCTCTGCCTATTACTATTAAGACCCTTTTCTTGTTTTTTATTTTATCACTTTCATGCTTTAAAACAGTTATCCTTCTCAATAGATTTGACACAATTTCTTTAGCCTTTTTTTTTCTACCAACAATATTTCCAATTTGGGAAATGGAATTTAATATATCATTAACTGAGTAATCCCTAAAAATATAGGATTTAATCCCTAAAATTTTAAGTTTTTCCACAGTCCATTTTTGCTCAGGAACTAAAAATGCCGTATTTGCACCACTTCTAACAATTGCCTCAAAATTGGGGTCAATTAATCCTCCTATCTTGGGCTTGTTCTTACATTCAGGTGGATATTCACAAAAATCTGAAACTCCAACAACCATATTACCAGCATTTAGACTAAAAAGTATTTCGCATAAATTTGGTGCCAGACAAACAATTTTCAAATTTTGCCTGGCACTTTGTCCCAATAAAAATGAAAAAAGAAACGAAAAAAGTAAAATCAATAAAGAAAGTTTTCTAATCATTTCAAAATAAACCTTATTCCAAGTTCACAATATGTATCATCTGCTCCATATCCATAAACATCTTCATAATCTTCATCCAAAATATTATTCACCTTTCCAAATATATTTACATATTTAGTTATATCATAACTGAATGAAAAATTTAAAAGTGTGTAATCATCAAGTTTTATTCTTTCAGATGGATACACATTATAATTCATATCCCATCTTTTGCCTTTATAAAAAATATTAAAGGTTGTGGACAAATTTTTAAATGGTGAAAAATTAAAATCAACGTTTATAACATTATGAGGCCTTCTGAGTAATTGAAGCCCTGTACTTTCGTCTTCAGTATCCAGATATGTATAAGCAAAATCAACATTTAATCCTTTGTATACATAGGCATATCCACTAACTTCAACTCCCTTTGTATTTGCCTCTCCTATATTTACATACCCAGTACCAAATTCGAAATCTATTAAATCTGTAAATTTGTTGTAAAAAGTAGTTACTCCAAAAGAAACTTTCTTGTTAAATAAATACTGCTCAAACCCACCATCTATTGACCAGCTATTTTCAGGTTGCAAATTGGGATTTCCAATAGGTCCAAATGATGTTGCAGGCGCATAAAGTTGGTATAAAGATGGTGCTTTAAAACCGGTACCAAAACTCATTTTAAATTTTGTATCAGTTGATTTAAGTATGTATACAGGAGAGATCTTTACGTTCACATCATTTCCAAATGTACTGTGATGATCAACTCTTATACCACCTGAAATATACATATTTTCAAATGGAGAAATAAGATCTTCCAGATAAAAAGAATTCATCTCCACATTCTGTTTAGGAAAAAAGCTCTCTGTACTGTAATATTGTGAACTATAATCATAAAAAGAATATCCTTCTTCCCGTCTATATTCATAACCTGCTGTTAACATATTGTTTTGGTTTAAAAAAAATTCAGTTTTCCATTCACCACTTTTTACGTCCCCATAATATCTGCTAAAAGATGAAAAAGCATTTAACTCATCCTCTGGATTTTTATAATTTCTCTTATTTTCAAAATAGGAAAATTTAGCGTGGTGAACAATCTTTCCGCCCATCTGGGAAATTTTAATTCCAACTTTTCCCAAGAAAGAACTTAAAAATCCTCTGTAATTTGGGTCATCTCCATAAGGGCCACCAAAATTATCCAGTTCACTTCTACTGTCAATATCATAGAAAAATCCATTCATTGAAACATTGTCATTTACTTTAAATTTAAAATTTCCTATTGCAGAAACATTTCTATACCCATCTTTTTCACTATTTCCAAAAATTTTATCCGCAGATGAAAAACCATCAGTATCAATTCTATCTATGGAAAGAGCATAATTAAATTTATCTCCCAATTTTCCACTTGATGAGGTTAAGAAATCAAACGTGTTGTTTGAGGCATAAAAGCCAGATATTGAAGATTGATTTCCCTCACTTCCATCTTTTAAAATAATATTTATGACTCCACCCATGGCATCTGAACCCCACACAGTGCTCTGAGGACCTCTTATTATCTCTATTCTCTTAATGTTATCTGTTAAAAGGTCTCTAAAATTATAGCCTCTTGATGGATTCATAGGTTCATTTACTTCAACGCCGTTAATTAAGACAAGTGTCCCACTTGATTCAGTCCCTCTTATCATAACACTTGAGGTTCCTGCCATTGATCCACTTTTATTTACAACAATACCGGGCACTGTTTTAAGGACATCCTCAACAGTTTTAAAATTTCTCTTTTTAATTTCATCTGAAGTTATAACAGTTACAGAATTTCCAATTTTTTTCACATTAACACCTGATTTTGTAGCAGTAACAACAACTTTTTCACTTTTCAATCTTATTTTCTTTTTGGTCTTACTCCCAAAAACAAAACAACTCAGAACAAACAAAGGAATTAAAACAAATAAAATTTTACGCATACATCCTCCTTAAAAAATTTTTAAAGAGGATTCCTGGAGAATAAAAAAGGAGGGGAAAACACCCACTTTCTTCCTGGCTCCGAGGAATCCAGTGAATAATTTTGCATAGGCAGGTCTTCTGACTTGCGGATCATTCTACTTGCCATTCCTTCCCATTTCCACAAAGGAAACAGTGGATAAAATGGCTTTCGTCCCCGCTCACAGCGGCGGCCCCGTGATGGATTTTCACCATCTTCCCTTTTAAGCTAAAAAGCACCTATACCAGATTTAAGAAAGAACAATATCTAAAAATTAATTATTTCTTTTCACTTTTTTTAGATTTTTTCATTTTTTTAACTTTTTTAGGATTGGGTCTTGACTTCCCATAACTACCTTTAGAAATCTTACCTTTTTTAGTTCTTCTATCACCTTTTCCCATAAATAAAAAACTCCTATCATTGAAAAGTTAAGGGAAAATATATTAAATTAAAGGTATTTTGTCAAGGGTTTGCAAAAATTTGTCCCCGACATCTAAAATATGCTCTTTTCTTATTTGTATTTTTCCTTTTTTTTGAATAAAATCATATTTGACTTTTTATAAGGAGAAAAAATGGCTGCAAAAGGAATTAAATGTGTAAAGGGTGTTAGAGATATATTCCCTCCTGAAATTGATATCTGGAAATTCATAGAAAATATATGGGAAGAAACCTTTTCACTTTATGGTTTTAAAGAAATAAGAGTACCAATTTTTGAATATACAAATCTATTTCAAAGAGGTATAGGTGAATCCACAGACATAGTTGAAAAGGAAATGTATACATTTACAGATAAAAGTGGAAATTCCATAACCTTAAGACCTGAGGGAACTGCATCTGTAGTAAGAGCATATGTTGAACACAATTTAAATAAAGAAAGCCCATTCAATAAGTTTTATTACATTGGACCAATGTTTAGATATGAGAGGCCACAAAAAGGAAGATATAGACAGTTTTATCAAATTGGAGTTGAAGTTTTTGATGACAATTCACCTGAAATTGAAGTTGAGACCCTTGAAATGGTAAATTTTGCTTTAAAAAAGCTTGGATTTTCTAAATATGAATTAAACGTAAATTCAATTGGGTGTCCTGAATGTCGACCCAACTTTATAAAAATCTTAAAAGAAAAATTAAATGAAAATAAAGAAAAACTCTGTGATGACTGTAAGAGGAGAATAGACACAAATCCACTGAGAGTACTTGATTGCAAAAAAGAAAGTTGCAAAACTGTAATAAATGAAATGCCAAAAATCACTGAATATTTATGTGAAGATTGTAAAAAACACCATTTGAGACTATTAAAATTATTAAAGGGTAGAAAAATAAACTATGTTGAGAACCCACTTTTAGTAAGGGGACTTGACTACTATGTCAGGACAACTTTTGAAGTGGTGGTTGAAAATTTAGGGGCTCAAAACGCAATTTTAGGTGGTGGAAGATACGATGGACTTGTTAAGGAACTTGGAGGTCCTGATATAAGCGGATTTGGATTTGCCCTTGGACTTGATAGGATGGTTATTGCTTTAAATGAAAATATAAAAAACTCTTTTCAAAAAAATCCAGATTTTTATTTAGCATATTTTGGTGAAAATGTTATAGATTACTCTTTTTCAATACTTGAAAAATTCAGGGAAAAAGGTATATCTGTTTATACAAATTTTAAAGGTAGAAGTTTTAAAAGCCATTTAAGACTTGCAAATAGACTAAATTCAAAGTTTGTAATTTTAATTGGCGAAGATGAAGTAAAAAATAATAAAATAATAGTTAAAAATATGAAGGAAGGTACTCAAAGGGAAATAAAATTTGATGACCTCAACTCATTTTTAGATGAAATATCAAAGGAGAACTAAAATGCTCAGAAGTTTTACATGTGGAGAGTTAAATGAAAATTATAATGGAAAAGAAGTTATCCTCTGTGGCTGGGTGGATTCAGTTAGAGATTTAGGAGGACTATTTTTTATTTTGCTCAGGGACAGGTATGGGATTACTCAGTGCACATTTATTGAAAAAGAGAATTCCAAACTCTTTAAAAAAATCAAAAGGGTAAAACCTGAATACGTATTAAAGGTCAAAGGTATTGTTAAAAAAAGAAATGTAAAAGATATAAATCCAGATATGAAAACTGGAAAAATTGAAGTTATCGCAACTGAGTTTGAAATTCTCTCTGAATCAAATGTACCACCATTTGAAATTAAAGATGAAACAAATGCATCAGAAGAATTAAGGCTAAAATATAGATATTTAGACCTAAGAAGAAAAAAGATGCAGGAAAATTTCATCTTAAGACATAAAGTATCACTACTTGTAAGGAATTTTTTATCAGAAAAAAATTTTCTTGAAATAGAAACACCTTTTTTGACAAAGTCAACCCCTGAAGGGGCAAGAGATTATTTAGTGCCAAG
>JALULU010000136.1:0-1680 GCA_027040585.1 Acidobacteriota bacterium
GGTATTTATTGAGGGAATAAATGAGGCAACATTAAGGCAACTTATGGTAAGTGCAAATGATTTACTTGCAAATTTTGGTGAAATTTCAAGGAGAATTAATAGTATTGTGACTAAAATAGATACAGGAGCTGGTACCATTGGAGAGCTCGTAAACAATAAAATTCTATATGCAAGTGTAAAAGATACTGTTGACAATGTGGATAGTACTTTTAAGAATTTATCCACCATCACCGGAAATGTTAAGAAAGGAAAGGGTAGTATTGGAAAATTGTTTACTAAGGATGATTTATACATAGAATTAAAACAATCTGTGGGTAAACTTAAAATTTTTATCAATAAGTTAAATTCTTCCAAAGGAACAATTAATAAGTTGGTAAAGGACCCTCATCTTTATAATCAGGCTGTGAAACTTGTAAAAGATATAGATATTGTAGTGGATAAAATTAAGAAAGGAAATGGCACATTTGGGAAATTGGTTGTAGATCCTTCCCTTTTTAATGAAACCAAAAAGACCCTTTTGGAAATACACAGTATGTTGGATCAGATTAACAGTGGGAAAGGTACTATGGGTAAATTGCTAAAGGATGAATCCCTTTATAACAATTTGGATGATACACTATCGCAACTTGGAAAGTTAATTTATGACATCAGGAAGAACCCTAAAAAATATATAAAAATAAAATTTGGGCTTTTTTAGGTTTTATGGCTTTATGAAGTTTGAGAAAAATTTTGGGAAGAACTTCGACCTTTTTCAAATATGGGGAATTATTTCCATTGTTTTATTTTTAGTGGCGAGGTTTTTTCCCTTTTTTAAATACAATATCCCCCTTTGTACATTTCGAAGAGTTACAGGAATTCCATGTCCCACCTGTGGAATGACGACAAGTTTTGTGTTTTTAACCCATTTTCAGATATTAGATGGCTTTTACGCTTCACCTCTTGGCACATTGGTTTTTATTTTTTCTTTTTTATGTGTTATATATCTTTTTCTTACGATTATTTTTAAACTTCCAAAAATTAAGATCGTGATGAGCAGAAAAGAAAAAAGCATTTTTATGATTGTTTTAGTTTTATCTCTTATCCTTAACTGGATATATAATTTACATCATCTACTTTAAACTGTTGTAATAACTTACAAAAATTGAAGGATCTAACATGTTTCCATTTTTATTAGTTAGTGTGAAGTTATAGTTTTTCCCATTTTTTAATTTGATATGAAAACATTTAAAGCCTCCTATATCCCAGAAATTTTTTTTAACCTCCTTAATACTGTATAGATGTACCTTAAAATCATCCCTTCTTCCATCATTTGTACCAAGGGTGACGTAACCCAGAATATCTCCTTTTATATAAAGCATCCCGGCACAATATCTTGTAAAATCTCCAGAGTGGTCGTGGAGAACATAAAATACCTTTGCTCCCTTCAATGTGGAATAAAGTGAAATGGCACTTCCCAAATTTCTTTTGTAAACTCCCAATGAGGTATCATTGGGAAAAGCCTTTTCTGCAAGGTTGTATATTTTTTTTGCCTTCTCAAGTTCGCCATTTGTTATTGAACTTTCTAAAGCAATTTTTATCTCTTCAAATAGCATATCCTTTAAGTTGTTTAGTTCAGGGGCATTAGGTTTTTGTCTTCTTGCTAAAATATAGTAATAAAGAGCATTGTCTTTTGGTGGTGAA
>JALULU010000136.1:1780-11171 GCA_027040585.1 Acidobacteriota bacterium
TTGAAGCCAATATAATTTTCTTTTTTCCGGTTAAAAGTGAGATAAATTTCGGTGAATCTTCCTGTAATGTCGAGTCTTCTAATATGGTTTTTGCCATATTCTTTTTCTGTACAGGATGCCCATTTTTTAGGATTATTTCAATAGCTCTTTTAAATTCATCAGCATTTTGAAATCTATCTTCTGGGTTTTTTGCAAGAGATTTTGTTATTATATCGCTAACTGCTTTTGGTATTTTAGAATTAAATTTAGATGGAATTGGTGGTGGTGTTTTTACATGTGCTTCGAGGATTTCAAATTCAGTCCTTCCCTCAAATGGCGGTCTTCCTGCTATTGTTTCAAAAAGAGTAGCGCCTAAAGAGTAAATATCACTCCTAAAATCTATTTCTCCTCCCTTTATTTGCTCAGGTGACATATAGTATATTGTACCCACATGCATCCCAGTTTTAGTAAGTTTGGACGCACCTTTTATCTTTGCTATTCCAAAATCCATTACTTTTACTGTTCCATCTTTACTTATCAAAATATTTGAGGGCTTAATATCTCTGTGTATAATACCTGCTTTGTGAGCAACGCTTATACCCTTTAGTACCTGTAAAAAAATGGAGAGTGCCTGTTTGACAGATAGTTTACCTTTTTTTTCTAAAATTTCTGATAGAGAAACTCCTTCAATGTATTCCATTACCATAAAAAGATTATCTTCATGTTCAAATAGGGCAAAAAGGGTACAGATGTTAGGATGAATTAGCTTGGCCTGTACTTTTCCCTCTATCTTAAATCTTTCTACTAATTCTTTGTTCTTTGAGAATTCTCTATGTAGCACTTTTATTGCCACAACTCGGTCAAGGTTTGTGTCGAGGGCTTTATAAACTACACCCATACCTCCTTCGCCAATTTTGGATAAAATTTTGTAATTTAAAAACCTTTTTCCTATCATTTTTTTATCTATTGTATTTATCTATTGTAATGGTAGGTAAAAATCACTGCATTTTTCCTTCCGAGAATTATTTTATCTCCATTTTTCAGTTTGTATGTTTTTATGGATTCAGGTGAGACTTCATTAATATAAGTGCCATTTGTTGAGTTTTTGTCAATTATGACAACTCCTTCAGTCGTTGGTAGAATTTCTGCGTGTAGTTTTGATATATGTTCGTCAGGTATAACCACATTACTCATGGATCCATCTCTACCAAGTTTTAAACCACTTCTGGTGATGGTAAAACTTTTACCTTCGATTGGACCTTTTTCACATACTATTCTGCCAAAAGATGTTACAGTTTTTGTGGCTGCGTCAACATCTACAATTGTCTTTTTTAAATTTTCCGCAGGGGGAACTTTTTTCTTTTTTCCAACGAATAAAGCCAATATTACAATTACAACTATTAATAGAATTAAAATTATAAGAATCATTATTCCATATTTTGATAAAAAGGTTTCTGGATGGTCCATAATCCATTTTTGAGCCTTTATCTGAATTTTAGAGACGTCTGGTTGCCTTGGAATAATTCTTAAAAGTTCATCACACTTCCTTATTACGTCCTGGTATGAAGAATGTGATGGAGTATCATAAAATTCGTTTAATATTTGATACCACAATTTATTAAATATACCTATCTGATTTTTAACACCTGCAGCATTTAAAAATTCTTTAACTGTATTAATGGGTATTGCAAAATTAAATCCCTGTAAGAGGGATTTACCTCCCTGACTTAGTGAACCAAATGTTGCGACACCTATGACTTCTCCTTTTTCATTTATTACAGGTCCTCCAGAATTTCCGTGGCCAATGGGAGCATCAAACTGAATTACAGGGGTTCCCTTTATGTCAAGTTTTAGACTTGAAATGTGTCCACTTGTTATTGATGCTTCAAGTGTTGTCTTTTTGCTTAAGAAAGCAGATGTCACCACTGCTCCGGGATAACCAATTACATAAATAGGATCTTGAAGATGAACATTATCAGAGTTGCCCAATTTTATGGAAGGAAGGTTGTTTTTTTCAATTTTAAGGATTGCTACATCTTTTCCAGTTTCTAATTCCTCGCTTTTTACAAGGCCTCCTGTATCTATTTTTCCAGGCAAACCAGTCATTGGTGGGCTGTATTGCTTGACTTCAGCAGGAAATAATTCTCCATTTGAAAGGACAACATCCAGGTCTTTCTTTAATATCACATTAAATCGAGGAAATAGTTTATTAAAAAAGTCTATTTTTTCTTCTTGAGTCAGAGGGGCCCCTTTTTGGTTTTCAAGCTGAGGTAGAAAGTTTTTGATAATTATTGAAGCTACAATTTGTTGTTTTAAATTAGTATTGTCCTTGTCGTAATATTCCTTTACTACATGTCCATTGGTCACAACATAACCATCTGGATTCACTATAAATCCAGAGCCAAAAGATTCAATTGACATATTGGGAAAATTTACCTGGGATCCATCATCTTTTTTAAAAGTTACTTGTGCCTGAATTGGTGAATACACAAAAACAACAGCAGGCTTAACGTAATAGACGTTTTTTTCAGAAAAATTTCCTGCAAAAAGGAGTGAAGAGATTAAAAATGTGGCAATCAAAAAGTATAAAACTTTTCTCGACATTTTACCTCCTTCGAAATTATAAACTTCCAACTTTTTTCAAGATTTGATATTATATTATACCATATTGGGAAATATAACTTATGAAGAAAAGAGTTTTTTTATATTTATTTTTATTTTTTTTGCTTTTTACTTTCGTTTTTTCTGAAGGCTTAGGGGTGAAATACACCTTTAATGTTATTTTG
Organism: Acidobacteriota bacterium; assembly: GCA_027040585.1. Lineage (GTDB taxonomy): Bacteria > Acidobacteriota > JAAYUB01 > JAAYUB01 > JAMOQF01 > JAMOQF01. The sequence continues at coordinate 4,546 of JALULU010000136.1, forward strand.
AAAAAAGGGTTTTCTAAAAAACCTGGAATTTTAGAAGTTTACAATTATAAATTTTTGTTTAAGCCAAAGTATAGAAAATCTATTAAAGAATGGTATTTTAAGGATGTAAGCTATCTTGAGTGGAATGGAGGTAATGAGATTAAAATCCATTTGAAGAAAAAAGATGTAAAGTTTTTGTTTAGGAAAAGAAAGGTAAAGTTTATTGTACTATCTCCAAATTTTAGTGAGAAAAATTTTGATGATATTAACAATATTATTTTTAAATTTAAAAAGGGTGGATTTAAAATAGATATAGAAGATGTTGAAAAGAAGTTACCTATTGTTTTAGATGCTAAACATGAACACTTGATTGGTGAGTGCTTTGGGAAGTTAATTATTTCAAGAGATGGAATAGAATATAAAAGTTTTAGTGGAGAGCATCATTTTGACTTTTTTTATAATGATATAAAAGACATTGATAGAAGTTCTCCTTTTGAGTTAAAAGTTGTTATTTTTAAAAGAAATGCAAAAAAGATGTGGAAGAGTGAGGAGTTTTCATTTAAATTATTAAAGGGAGAAAAAATATCTGACGATATATTTCTGTACATGAGATATAGGATCGGAAGGGAGAAGTAGAATGCTTTATGCAGTTACAACAGATTTGCATTATGACTTAAAACATCTATGGAAGGAACAGCCTTCCCTTTTTCTTGAAAGGCTGAATTTTAAATCTCCTCCCTTTTTGATTGTTATTGGTGATTTAGTTTCATTTGCTGAAGAAAACCTTGAAAAAGCTTTTCAATATTTAAAAGGGTTTAAAGGAACAATCCTCTTTACACCGGGAAATCATGATTTGTGGACTAAAAGTGGTAATTCCTTTGATATTTATACTAAATTCATACCTGAATTATGTGAAAAATATGGTATTTACTATTTAGATGATAAACCTTTTATTTTTTCCAAAACGGCAATTGTGGGAAATATAGGATGGTATGACTACACATTTAGAAATCCGGATATTGGTTATAGATTATCCGTTTATAGAAATAAGATATTTCCTGATGGTTCTGAATGGATGGACAGACGTTTTATAAAATGGAAATTTAAAGATGAAGATTTTACTTTTTACTGTATTGATAAATTAAAGAAACAACTTGAGAATGTTGAAAATAAAGTAGAGGAAATAGTGCTTGTAATGCATCATATTCCATTTAAAGAACTGGTATATAGAAAACCTGATAGAATGTGGACATTCGGGAATGCCTATATGGGAAGTAAAAGAATAGGAGAAGAGATTTTAAAACATAAAAAGATAAGAAGAATATATTGTGGACATTCACATCAGGATGTAGTTGCTGATATAAATGGTATCTATTCAAGGTGTATTGGCAGTAATTATAGGAAAAAGAGTGTTGAATTTTTTGAAATAAAATAAATTTTCTTTTAAATTTTTTATTTGACATAAATCCTTTTAATAGTTATATTTACAAGTTCTTAATAAATGATTTAGGGGTGAAGAATGAAAAGGACGTTTCAACCAAATAGGAGAAAAAGAGCAAAAAAACATGGTTTTAGGATAAGAATGTCAACTAAGGGGGGGAGAAAGGTTTTAGCCCGCAGAAGAGCTAAAGGTAGAAGCAGATTAACTCCATAATTAAAGTTTTATTTTGAGATATAACCTCCCCCGTGAAGTCAGAATAAGAAAAAAGAAAGAGTTTGAAGCTGTTTATAATGGTGGAAGAAAGTTTTCCCACCAATTATTTATCGCTTTCTATTTGAAAAATTCGTATGGGTATAGTAGGTTGGGGTTAACTGTATCTAAGAAAATAGGAAATGCAGTGGTCAGGAACAGGGTTAAAAGGTTGATAAGAGAGGTTTTCAGACTTAATAGGCATGAACTTAAGGGTAATTATGATATAGTTTTTAATGTAAAGAAGGGTATTTCTAATTCTTCTTTTGATGATGTTGAATCTGCATTTATGGATTTAGTGGATTTTTTGGAAAAAAATGATTAAAAAAATAGTGTTAATGCTTTTGAAATTTTATAAAAAATTTATTTCACCACTTTTTCCACCAGCCTGTAGATTTTACCCCACATGTTCAGAGTATTTTTATGAGGCTGTGGAGAAGAAGGGAGTTTTAAAGGGCAGTTATATGGGAATAAAAAGACTTTTAAAATGTCATCCCTTTCATCCAGGTGGATATGATCCTGTTGATAAAGATGAGAATGAGGAGTAATTATGCAAAATAATAGTCAGATGGATAAAAACATTTTACTTTTTTTTCTTTTTTCAGTTATTGTTTTTGTTGTATTTGGTTTTTTAAGACCAACTCAAAATAGTAAGAAAGAAAATAAAAGTGGTGTTAAAAATGTTAAGAAAGTTGAAAATGTAAGTAATAATGGTAGAAAACTTGAGACAAGTTCCAAGAATATTAGTTCAAATAAAGAAGAGATTATTAGTGAAAAAAAGATTTCAGATATATCTAAATTAAGTGAAGAGTTTAGTAATAAGAAGGGGAAAAGTTTAGGTGTGGAAACTGACCTTTTTAAGGTTATTTTTAATACAAAGGGTGGAAGGATCGAAAGTTTAAAATTAAAGAATTATAAAATTGAGAATGGGAAATTTTTTGAACTTATTCCCCCAAATTTTTCAAATACTGATTATTTTTTCTTTAGATTTGAAATCCCTGAGAATGATAAGCTTGAAAAACTACTGAATAAGGCTGTATATGAGATTAGTGAGAAAAAAAATAGTGCTTCAGAAATTACGGTAAGATTAGATTTTAAGAGTGATGTAATACATGCTTTTAAGGATATTACATTTAAAAAAGACTCTTACATGATTTCGGTTAAGGCTGGTGTGGAAATTGATGGTAAACCAATAAAAGCCTTTATCTCGACCACGCCAGGACTTACAAAGGATCAATTGTTTCCAAAGTCGAGATATGATTCCCCCCCTACAGCATTTTACTATGATGGAAGCGTTGAGAGGATAAAAAATAAAGAAATAAAAACTAAAATAGCTCAAGAACCCTACACAGGTAATTTTAAGTGGTGTGGTGTTGAAACGAAATATTTTGCTGCAATTTTTATACCAGAGGAATCTTTTAGTAAAATATACATTGGCCATTATAAATTAAATGTGGCTGTTGAAAAGAAGAACAAAGAGTTATTTCTTCCATTTGTGGCAGTTCCTGTCAATAAAAGCTTCAATATTTTTATGGGACCAAAGAGCTATAAACTTTTAGAAGATTATGGTAATGACCTTCAAAAGTTAGTTGATTTCGGGTTTTTCTCTTTTATTGCCAAACCAATTTATTATTCACTTATTTTTACACACAGGTATTTGAGCAATTGGGGCTTTTGTATTTTGCTCATAAGTTTCATCATAACCCTTGCGCTCTTTCCACTTAGAATAAAGCAGTTAAATTCAATGAAGGATCTTCAAAAGATTCAGCCAAAAATAAAGGCAATTCAGGCCAAATATAAAGGTGCAAAATCTATAGAAGACAAGCAGAAAATGCAGGCGGAACTTGCGAAAATATACAAGGAAACTGGTACAAGTCCTCTTGCCACTTTTGGTGGATGTCTTCCTATGATTTTACAGATTCCAGTGTTCTTTGCTTTTTATAAATTGTTGTATAACACTGTTGAGCTGTGGAAACAGCCTTTTATTTTGTGGATAAAAGATCTCTCCACATATGACCCAACCTATATTATTCCAATTCTTATGGGATTATCAATGATTGTTCAAATGAGACAGACGCCAACTCAGATGCAGGATAAAAACACAAAGATGATGAGTTATATTATGCCAATAGCCCTTACGGTTATTTTCCTTAATCTTTCAAGTGGAGTTTTACTTTACTACTTCTCAAGTAACGTATTTTCAAGTCTTTTTCAGAAAATTTATGAAAAATTAACTGGTATAGAAGTAAATCCAAAGAGTTCCTCTCCTAAAAAAGTAAAAAAATCAAAAAAATAATATGTTAAAAATGAGCGACACAATTGTTGCAGTTGGTACCCCTCAAGGAAGGGGTGCCCTTTCGATTATCAGGATTTCAGGAGAAAAGTCTCTTGAATTTTTAAAAAAAAGATTTAAGACCTGGAAAGCAACAAAAAGAATTCATCCTGATAGAATTTATTTCGGCTATTTCTACGATACAAGTGGAAACGAACTTGATGAGGTAGGTATTATTTACTATAAATCTCCCAATTCCTTCACCGGGGAGGATATGGCTGAAATAATTTGTCATGGATCTCCTGTGGTTGTTTCTGAGATAGTTGATACGGTGATTAGAGATGGTGCAAGAATTGCCCATAGAGGAGAATTTAGTGAGAGAAGGTTTTTAAATGGAAAGATAGATTTGACACAGGCTGAGGCAATAAACGACCTTATAAATTCCACTACAGTTTTACAGGCAAAAATTGCTGAGTCAATGCTTAAGGGAAGTGTTTCAAGGAAAATCATTCCATTGAAGGATAGGTTGCTTCACATACTTGTTGAACTTGAAACTGAAGTGGAGTTTTCAGAAGAGGGAGTAAAAAGTTCAGGAAGAAAAAATATTTTGAGTGAAATTGAAAAAATTTTAGAAGATCTAAAGTCTATAAAAAGGAATTTCAAAAGAAGTAGTTTTATAAAAGAAGGGATAAACTTATGCATTGTTGGAAAGCCAAATGTTGGTAAGTCAAGCCTTTTTAATCAATTAATTAAGGAAGAAAGGGCAATTGTCTCACATGTGCCTGGCACCACCAGGGACTACATTGTAGAGGCTTCAAATATATCTGGAATACCCGTTAAAATTACTGATACTGCAGGGATAAGAGAGGCATTTGATGAGATTGAATCTGAGGGGATAAAAAGAAGTTATAAGAAAATGGAAGATGCAGATTTAATTCTTCTTGTAATTGATGTTTCTCGGGGACAGACCTCTGATACCTCTAAAGATGAAGATATAGAAGTTATTGAGAGATATGGGAGAAATAAAGTATTTGTGGTTTTTAATAAAATTGATCTGCCAGATGGGATGGGTATAGATGAATTTGTAAAAAAATACAAAATCAAAAACTTCTGGGGTACTTCTGCAAAGTATGGGATAGGAATTGAAGGACTGAAAAATAAAATATATGAGATTTTAGTTGGCGAAAAGATAGAAGAAAATAGAGAAATTTTATTTATAACTTCTAAAAGACAGCAAAGGTGCATTTTAGATGCAATAGAAAACATTGAAAATGGAATTACTGATTTACTAAAAGATATGCCTGAAGAATATATAAGTTATCACTTGAGAAAGGCCTCTGAAAGTCTATCTGAAATATTTGGAGAGATGAGGACAGAAGATATTTTAAATGAAATTTTTTCTACATTTTGCATAGGGAAATAGAAAAAATTGTATACCTCTTTTCAATGACTTTTACAAACTTTTCATTGAGGTCTAACTTTTCATTGAGGTCTGACCCCAAAGTTAACTTTTCATTGAGGTCTGACCCCAAAGTTTACCTCACTCTTTCGCTCTCTTTCACATTGAGGTTTGACCCCACATTTTTTGCCACTATTTTTTCAGTTTAACATTATACCGAGGTCTGACCCCATATTTTTTCTTTATCATTTATTGTCATTTATTGTCATTTATTGTCATCGAGGTCTGACCCCAATCATTTTCCCATTATTTTTTAATCTCATCATTAGGTCTGACCCCAATATCTTTTCATTTCATTCTTATTCTCATTTTCAAGGTCTGTCCCTATCAGCTTTCAAATTCTTAACCTCCATAACTTCCAAACTCATCAAATTTTTTATTATTGAGGACTGACCTCGGATTTATCAAATTTTTTATTATTGAGGACTGACCTCGGATTTAGAAATTTTTTTATTTTCTAATTTCTTTGATTATCAATGTATTTGGAGTTTTTAATTTAAGAAAATTAATTTTTTTTAATTTTTTTCGTAAAATTTTTCTAAAAAAAACGTTTATATAAGTGTAAGTTTTTTTAAATTTTTTTAGGAGGAATAGTTTATGTCAAGGAGAAGAAGGATAAAGTTAAAAGGAGTAAAGATTTTTTATCATCTATTTTCCAGGACAGCAGGGGGAGACTTTTTGATAAACACCCCTGAGAAGAGGGAATTTTTCATAAGGACCCTAAAGAGGTTATTTCACTTTTTTTTGATAAGGCCAAGGGCATATGTTGTAATGAGCAGCCATTTTCATTTAATAGTAGAGACATGTCCAGAGAAATCATTAAGTGATGAAGAGATATTAAAAAGGGGAAAGGAATCAGGGATATATTGTGAACTTGTGAGGAGGAAGGATGTAAAAGCACTTAGAGAGAAGTTAAATGACATATCAGAATTTGTGAAGTTACTAAAGCAGATATATGCCCAGTGGTATAACAAGAGATATAAGAGGAAGGGATATTTTTGGGGAGAGAGATTTAAGAGTGTGATATTACAGTATGGGAGGGCGTTATTTGATTGTATATTATATGTATTATTAAATCCAGTGAGGGCAGGGATGGTAAAGAGGATAAGAGAATATAGATATAGCAGTTTTCATGAGATGAGGGATAAGGAAGAGATATTAAAGAATCCCAATTTTAAGAGGTATATATCGGAGAAGATAGATTATTTTACAAAGAGTGAGATATT
>JALULU010000137.1 GCA_027040585.1 Acidobacteriota bacterium
GTATATTTAAACAGATTTCTAACCCCCGAGCCGAGTTCATCGGCAAATCCTATTTCCTTAAAAATCTTTGCAATAATGGGGTTTTTCGGCAAAGGAGTAAAACTGTCGGGAACTAAGTATCCGTAGCTGTGGGGTCTGTTTGCATTCTCAAAGGTTACGACAGTGTTTTCTATAATCATTTTTGCCGTATATGCGTTTGAATATTCTCTGTGAATTATGATATTGCTAATTGCTTCTCTGAGAATTTTTCCTCTTAGGCTTACTCTTGTGTTATTTTCTAAATAAAAAGGGTCCGGCAAATGTTTCTCTGCAAAAGCCATTAAACGATAGTATGTATCGATTAAGTTTGTTCTTATGTCGTCTCTATCGTCATATCTGTCCAAATTGTGTATCCTTAAAATAGCATCGGTTGCGTGGTGAGGCAAAACATTCAAAATGGTTTCATCTTTTCCAAAAAGCAGGATGCCCGCAAGTGTGATTCCCTCTTTGCCCGTTTGAAAATCCTTTTTATAAAGCCCGGAATTTTTTAGAAGCTGCATATCGTCCATTTCGCTCCAAAGATGATGTCCGCCAGACTCATTTTTGGCAAGAAGCCTTGCTTTTTTCAAAAGGCTTATATTTAAATCTGCAAGTTCCGCATACGGATAAACCGAATTTTCCGTATATGTATTTTGTTTGATTAGATAAAGCTGTGCAATATGATTTCCGTTGTTTGTTACGTCAAAATCGCCATCCCTGTTTCTGTCAAAGATTTTGCCGTTTGTGTTGTGAACCTGCGAGCTTTGAGGAACGTAAATATAGATAACTTTTTTGCCTTCTATATCAAAAATTTGAGGATAAAGATAAAAAGGCGGGCTTAATTTTTGGGGATTGTTCACCTGCGTTACAAGATTGTCTATAATTTTATCTATTCTGTTTTCTTCAATGCCTTGAATATTGCCGTTATCCTGCACACCGAGAAGAAGATGTCCGCCGTTTCTGTTTAGGAATGCACAGATTGTTTCAAACACATTTTTGCTTAGACCGTTTTTGGATTCTTTAAACTCGACATTGGTATTTTCGCCTTTTTGAATAAGCTCCAAAAGCTTTTCTTTGTTCATAAAGTAAACTCGTATTCCTTATATTCTTTTTCTGTTAGCAAGAATGCAGGGTTGATTGTTTTTACTTCATTGTATGTAAGCCCATATAGTTTGTAAACCATTATATCTATCGTCTGCTCTTCTTTTTTTGTATCCTCGCCCTTTTCTTTTTTGGCGATTATTGTATCAACAAGTTTCTCAAAGGGTTTCTGGTCCTGTTTTGGGATTTTGGGTATAGGGATTTTTCCTATATAATAATTGTCAAAATGCATAGTTCTAATAGCGGAACAATATATAAATTTATAAACATACCAATTCATTAATGTTGAATTTAAAATAGATGCAATATATTGATGTGAATATTGTTTGCTGTTAATGATAGTGTTTTGGACAGTATCTAATCCTAAAATATTGCCATCATCATCGATAGCAGAAGTTATTTTAATATGAGGAGTTGGATATTGTACGTGGGCTATTAGGTCTTGAGAAATAATTTTTCTGCATAATATTTTGTCTATTTTTTTCTTTTTAAGTATAAGAGAACTTGAAACGTATCCTTTTACCCCGTTTAAAGCAAATCTATTAATGTTTTTCCCGCCAACAATCGGAATTTCGCCTTCATTGGTCAAGTATTTTTGGAGTGGCAAACCTCGCATTGTTTTTGATATATTAGACATCTTTAAATATTTTTCTGAGTTAATTTTATTTCCTATATTTATTTCTTCATAGCCTAAATCGCATAACCAAGATTTATATTTAAGTAAAGATGCCTTATTTATGTTTGCTTTTTTAATGAATTTACCGTCTATATATTTAAATGTGTTGTAAAAATCTGAATTATCATTCTTGTTAAATACAAACAACACCTGCTCAAGCAGCACGTTTTCAAAGGCAACTTCAACATCAACCAGATCAACAGTATGTTGTGATAGAGATAGAGCCAAAGAGAACCATTTTTCGGAATATAAAATAGATTTTGGAACAATAAAGGACAGTACTCCTTCTTTTTTTAAGAAATTATTTGTTGAAATGTCTATAAATAGAGCTGCACTGTTTGAATTATTCGTATTTTTAATTCTTTCTTTGATAAGTTTTAAGTCATCTTGCTTTATTTTTGCACCATACGGTGGGTTGCCGATAACGATATCAAAGCCTTCAACACCAAACATCCATTTTGGGTCAAACCATCCGACTGATTTGTTATCAAACGGTTTCCAATCCATTATTTGTATAATTTTTCTGTTATAGTCGCCCTTGCCGTATGCTTTTCTTGCTATATTTCTCTGCAGTATGACAAATTTTTCTTTTAATTGTTCTTTTTTTTCTCCGTATGACTGCATATATTCGTTTTTAACTTCTCTTAATTCGTCTATAAAATCTTGAATTTTGCCTATATGAGCATCAATAGTCTGTTTGTATTTTTCTTGTTTTAAGCCTATTAGCGTATTTGCCATAACCAATTTAAACTCTAAGTTGGGTAGTGCAAGAATGCTTCTGTTTTCGGCATCATCTTCAATGCTCTCATCAACTATCAAACTTAAGAAAAATCTGAGCTTTGCTATCTCGATGGCTATTTCCTGAATATCAACGCCGTAAAGCGAGTTTTGTATAATGCCGAGTTTTCTAATATAGTCAAAATCGGATTTATCCAACTTCTTTTTTACGGTTTCTCTCAAAGCAGCATTTTTAATTTTTGAGAGTTGTTTTTCTTTCCATATTTTGGCTTCTGAGTCAACTTTTTGCAAAACCGCAATAATTTTATGCAAAGCACCCATCAAAAAAGAGCCGGAACCGCAGGCAGGGTCAAGAATTTTGACACAATCAAGGCTGTCTATGATTAAATTTTTGTGCTTTTCGGATAGCTGCGGCAGCTCGTCGGT
>JALULU010000138.1 GCA_027040585.1 Acidobacteriota bacterium
TATGAAAAAGATGTTGCAATAGGGGTTTGTGCACTAAATCCACATGGTGGAGAATCTGGACTCTTTGGTATTGAAGAAGACCTTGAAATTAAACCAGCAGTAGAAGAATGCAGAGAAAAAGGACTTCTGGTGTTTGGACCATATTCAGCTGATACAATATATTTGAGGGCACTTGGTAAAAAATTTAATGTAATATTTACACTTTTTCACGATCAAGGAATGATACCTGTGAAACTTCTATCCTTTGGAAATGCCGTAAATATCACACTTGGCCTTCCATTTTTAAGAACCTCAGTTGACCACGGGACAGCTTTTGATATTGCTGGAAAGGGCGTTGCGAAGAGTGAAAATTTAGTTGAGGTGATTAATACCACAATTGATTTATTAAATAAGAGAAAATTAAAGGATAAAAATTAAAAAAATACTTTTTTTATGAAAAAAAAATGTTAAAATACTTCTCTTTGTTTTGAGAATAATTTTCATTTGAAAGGAGTTGATAAACTATGGCTGAATTAAGAATTTATGAAATTGGTAAGAATTTTTATGTGATCAAAAGTGATGAAAAGGATTTTCACAGAAATATTTATTTCAGAAAATTTGTGGGCGAAAATGGAAAGATGATAAATATGATAATGGATCCCGGTACCAAAAAGGACTTGCCGAACATTATGCTTGTTGCTAAAAAACTGTTTGGTGGAATTCAAAATTTACATCTGATTTTTTTAAGCCATCAGGATCCAGATTTAACATCTGTTGTTCCTGCCTTAATGGCTACAGCACCAAGGGCAAAAATTATTGCTTCAATAGATACCTGGAGACTTTTAAAGATGTATGGGGGAATACCTGAGAAGAGGTTTTTAGCTGTTGAAGGTTTTAAAGGTGATATTTTAAATATAAAATCAACAGGTCATCAAATCAGATTTGTAAACGCCACATATTGTCATTTTAGAGGGGCAATGATGTTTTATGATATGGAGACAAAAATACTTTTTAGTGGAGACTTTATGGGTGGCGTTGATTCAAGAGTTGGCGAAGATGTTTATGCAACAGAAGAGTCATGGGATGGTATAGCCCTTTTTCATGAAATATATATGCCATCTTCCAAAGCAGTTAAAGAAACAATTAACAGAATAACGCTTTTGGATCCTTTTCCTGAAATTATTGCACCACAGCATGGAGACGTTATTAAAGGTGGATTGTTGCTCGATTTTCTTTCAAGGGCTTATAATCTTGAGGTGGGAGTAGAATTGCTTGCAAAAGATACTCCTGAGAAAGATTTGACAATAATGGCAATAAATGAGTTTCTAAATAAAATTAAAGAAATTTATACTTCTTTTCACGATAGATTGGTAGAAAGGTTAAGAAAAGTTGAAGATTTTACACCTTCTTTTATTTTTAAAGGTGATGAGGTGTCAGATTTAAAACTTTCAACGAATGATGCATTAAAGACCATCTGGAAAATGATTGAGGCACTTAGCGAAGGAGAAGATATTAATGAACTTAGAACCTATTTTATAAGTGCACTTGATCAATTTAATGTTGAACCACCTTTTGAAGTAGAGACATCTGAAGATTCGGGTGAAATGATTGAAAGAACTGGCGATTTAGATGGGAAAGATATTGAAGATCTAATTGGATAATTTCAAAATACCGAGTTTTTTCAAAAGAATTCTTTTTCTTTTTTGAACTGAAATAGATTGAGTGGTGGGATGTTTTTCTTTTTTCATCCCACCATCTGCGCTTATATACTCTTTCATATTTTTACATACATTTTCTTCAAGTGGGAAAATTATTCCTATTGGGGTTTTAAGCCTAAATAGTGACATTTCAGCAATCCAGTGGGCTAAAGGACATACATCCATTATAAAAGGCTTTATATATCCATTTTTTGACTGAAAATCTAAAAAATCTTCCCAGATATCTGTCATCTGGTTTTCGTCAAGCATTATTATAATTTCTGGTTTTAAAGATTCACTTTCCACAATTTCTTTATAAGTTTCCCCTATTTTGCATTTTCCATATATATCATCTTTACACACTGTTTCTCTTTCCTTTAGGCCACAAAATTCATTAAAACGTTTTTCTGCATTTTCTTTGAAATATTTACTACTCTCTGATTTATTGCAGACACACTTTACAGGTTTTTCACAATATGCCTTAAAAATCACTATTTCAGGCTTTTTTATTTTTCCACTTTTATATTTTTCTTTTAAGGATTCTATATAATTTAAAAAATCATTTTCATTTTTTACGCCCAAAAATGTTATTTCATTTTCCTCTTTTCTAACTTTGTGAAAATATTTTAAATTTTTAAAAGTTAAAATGGGGTGTTTTAAGAATGGCTTGACTATTTTTATTAAAATTTTAATTCTTAAAAATGGATAAATAAGAAAAAAGAGTTTGTCTTTTATGGTAAAACTTTCTGGAAAAATCATTGAACCTTTTCCCTTTATGGATAATCTAATATTACTTGTTAATAAATGCTTTGTTTATAATTAAGAGTATATTATAATAGAAAAAAATGTGAGGAGGAGTTTTTTATGAAGAAAAAAAGAGGTCTGATTTTAATCTTAATTTTTATGTTCTTAATTTTTTCCTTTGTACTTTCAGAGGAAAATAATAACGAAACAGGAAATTTTTCTAAACCAGTAATTGCTGTTAAAACCTTTGAAAATCCCCCTAATTATTATAACTCCACAGTAGGAAGTGGACTTACAGATATTTTTATTACTGAACTTCAAAAAACTGGAAAGTATAAAATTATTGAAAGAGCAGCCGTTAAGGAACTAATGGATGAGGTGGATTTTGGAAAATCTGGTTATGTGGAACAAAGCTCTGCAGTTAAAAAGGGACATATTATGGGTGTCGAGTATTATTTCTTTGCCAAAGTTACTAATTTTGGTGAGAAAAAGAAAAAAATTGGCGGTGGCGGATGGGGAGGTAGAATCTTTGGCGG
>JALULU010000139.1 GCA_027040585.1 Acidobacteriota bacterium
GATTTTCTCTGTTTTATCCACATATAAAAACCCTTCATTTATTATGTTTTTTAAACTGTTTAATCCAATTGGAAGTTTTTTCATAATTCTTTCCTTAAAGTTCCTTTTATAGAAATATTCTACAGGAAATTGAAACCTTATGCAAACACAATTAAGATGGTGCCAGGCAGAATTGAGATGGTGCCAGGCAGAAAAATTTTATTTTGAAAAGAATTTCTTAAATGTTATAACATCTACTAATTCAGGGAGGTGAAATTGATTATAAATGTCATTGGTGGTGGGCTTGCTGGAAGTGAGGTGGCGTATTTACTTGGAAGGTTGGGGTATAGTGTAAAGCTTTTTGATATAAAGCCAGAAAAACTCACAGTTGGGCACAAAAGTAAAAAATTTGGGGAACTTCTCTGCTCAAATTCTTTGAGAGGTGATTCCCTTACAAATGCGGTTGGTCTCCTTAAAGCTGAGATGAGGATTTTAAACTCCCTTATAATGGATTGTGCATATAAAACTAAAATCCCTGCTGGATCAGCCCTTGCCGTTGACAGACACAAATTTGAAGAGTGCATAACTTCTGCTTTAAATTCCCTTAAAAATGTTGAGATAATATGTAAAGAAATTGAAAATCCTGAAGATCTTGGTGGGATTAAGGTAGTTGCAACAGGCCCCCTTTCAACAGATCCAATAACAAACTGGATTTCTAAAATAACAGGGGAGGGAAATCTCTACTTTTTTGACGCCATTGCGCCAATTGTGGATGGTGAAACTATTGACTATAACAGGGTATTTTTTGCATCAAGATATGGTAAAGGAGGTGGTGATGACTATTTAAATTGCCCAATGAATCGGGATGAGTATCTTAAATTTTACAGGGAATTGATAAATGCTGAAACTGTTGAGCTTAAGGATTTTGAAAGGGACAAAAAACTTTTTGAAGGGTGTTTGCCAATTGAGGAGATTGCAAGAAGGGGTGAAGATGCCTTGAGATTTGGTCCCTTAAAGCCTGTGGGGTTAAGACATCCAAAAACCGGTGAAGAATTCTATGCAGTTGTTCAGTTAAGAAAGGAAGATAGTGAAGGGCGCTTTTACAATTTGGTTGGCTTTCAAACACATCTGACATATCCAGAACAAAAGAGGGTGTTTAGATTAATTCCAGGACTTGAAGGGGCAAGATTTGAGAGATATGGGAGGATGCACAGAAATACTTACATAAATTCCCCAAAAATTTTAGATGAGTTTTTCAGGATGAAAAAAGATCCACGGATTTTCTTTGCAGGTCAGATTACAGGGGTTGAGGGGTATGTGGAATCTGCTGCAAGTGGTCTTATGGTTGGATTTTACATCCACACACTTTTAAAATATGGAAAAACAATTCAATTTCCAGAAGTAACAGCACTTAGGGGGCTTTCAAAACACATCTCAACACCTATAAAAAATTTCCAGCCAACAAATATAACCTTTTCCCTGATTCCTGATTTAAATGTGAGGATAAGAAACAAAAAGGAGAGAAGACTCAAAATCTCTGAGAGGAGTTTAGAAGCCCTTGAGGAATTTGTAAGGGATTTTCAAGAGGTTTTGGGGTAAAGGGTGCCAGGCACAAAATCACAGATTTAAATTTTGTTAAATTGGGGACAGACCTCTCGATGACGATATGGTGCCAGGCAGAAAAATAATGTCTGTAAAAAAAGTGCAAAAAAAGTGCCAGGCACAAAAAATTAGGAAACATTTTTGAAAAGTTTACGATAAATATTTTGCAACCAAAGGGTTGTTAGAAAATCTATAAAGGTGAAGACAATAAATAAAGATAAAGGAGCTTTAGATATGAAAACTTTTTACTTATTATTTTTTGGGTTGTTTTTGAGTTTTTACCTGATTTTAATTATTACAATGTTTTTTTCAAATATTACGAAGAAGAAAAGAAGATCTGACGAAGATATAACCCAAAAATTTGTTGAAGAACTTTTTCCACGTGATTCAAGGGAAAAGTTTAATAGTTAAAAATAAGTTTGATCGGTAATTGGTCAGCCAACTATATTATTAACCATTGTGAAGTAAATTTTCATTCTTTAATTACTCTTCTTTATCCTCTTTTACTTCCTTTTTATTTGTAAGTTTATAGTAAAAGTAAGATGATATTATGAGAACTATACCTGTTATGAAAAATGAAAGCACCCTATATAGTGCTGAAAGATGGTGGATGTCAACTATAAAAAGCTTAAATAAAACGATGGTAAAAAGTGTAAGCCCTGATAATTTTAAGTCTCTATTTTCTTTTTTTAGACCTGTAAAAAAGAGTACAAAGGCGAAAATAGCCCATAGTACGGAAACTGCCATGCTCTGACCCTTGTGAAATACTTTGAAAAATGCTGTAAGGGTTTCAAAGGTTAGAAATATTAAAATATAAATTCCCATTAAAAACGCCATAAGGTGTGAAAACCATTCTTTGCCCTTTTTTAATCCAACTTTTGCGTTTATCCAGAGTGCTGCTGTTACTATAAAATATTCCAAAATCCTTGAGGTTATATTGCTATAATCTGGAAAAGTGAAATTTGGATTAAGTGAAAAATTGCTAAAAATATCATATGGAAAAGCTTTAAAAAATAGGAATAAAATAAGATAAGTATTTAATGTAGGTATCCACTCTTCCTCTGAAAGGAAATAGAGTAAAATTGAAAGAATAAGGGTTATAGCTAAAAAGGATGTGGTGGAAATTATTTTGAAATTAAAGTAAATTCCAATGAGTACAGTTAAAATACCTGAAGTGATGAGAAATGATTTTTTCTTTTCTTCAAAATCTTTCAAATAAGTGAGTCCCACCAAAATTAATCCAATCAGGATGTAAACAATAGATGGTGTACTAAGAGACTTTTTTGCAAGTTCTAATGTTTTTACTGAAATAAGTGGATATAGGAATGTTGAAAGTAGGGCAGATTGAATATAAAA
>JALULU010000140.1 GCA_027040585.1 Acidobacteriota bacterium
CGATCCTTTTGACCGATTGATTGTCGCTAATGCTGTTTGCAATGACAGTATATTACTGAGTCGTGATAGAAAAATACGGGACAACTATCCTGGGGCAGTTTGGTAGGATCGATGGTGCCTCGCGTCCCGCATCTGAAGATTGTACAGGAGCAGGGACTTCAGTCCCGTTTAGATGGTGCATTTTATGAAGCCCGACCCCAAAGGGGAAGAGATATGCAATTCAAGGTTGAGATAATTTTAAGAAAATTACGATTTTATGGCGAAGGTGTTACTTAATAGGTATAAATTTTCGGGGAGGGGAGCCAATTGTTATACATTTATTTGTTCCCCACACTATGTTAGCTGCTGAATTTCTTCAAATATACTATAATAATTAATATTTTTGCCTTCTGTTAATTTTTTTGCAGCAACTTCAAAAAGCATAGCTCTTTTTTTAATAAATTTCTCAAAATCTGTTTTTATTTTTTCTTTCTTTTCTTCATCAGTTAAGACATCAGGATACCCTCCATTAGATAATTCTTTTTCAGGTATCAAGTGAGAATGCAATCTTTCGTTGACAATATTTTCGTCGATCCATTGATACCTCTCTGTTAGATATCTTAATGGGTCTTTTCTGCCAATATCTAGATTTGTCTTATCAGTTATTAAGGCACAATTTAAAGCCAAATAACTTTCAATATTAGCTTCTTTCAATAATGCGTCAGGATAAATATGATGATAATGTCTATTTTTGATATTATTACTATCTATTTTTAAACCATCTGCGAAGTCTAACGCTCCTAATTTACAAGTAACAGCCAATATTGCTTTTCCCCTTATTGTCTCTTTTTTAGGCCAAGGTGCGGTTAATAACTCTTCAATATCAGATAATGGGTATGATTCTCTGTTAAATACTGGAATGTCGCCTTCTGAATAAGGTGTTCCATCATTCTTACCACCATTAGTAATTACACCTTTTAAGGCTAAATAATCATTATAAGCTCTAGATGCAGCAGAATTTTCATATCTATCAGTAAAAAAAGATGACCATAAATATTTTTTTAATAATAACTCATCAACTCCTCTTTTGTCACCGCTTTCTGGAATAAAAGAATATAAAGCTCCAATTACTGCTAATACAGCATTTGTAGGAAGTCTTTGTTTATCAAAAATTCCTTCTTTTTGTAGAAAATTAGCCATTTTTGATAAACTATTAATCATCTTATCCCAATTCGCAATCATTTCCTCTTTATCCATATCCCAAGCACCACGCTGATTTGGTAGTTTATCCTGCAATAAAGCTGATGTATTTAAAATAAGACGTGTAATATCTTCATATTTTTGAACATTCGGATATTTATTATTCAATTCAGTAACCATATCGTGTAAAGATTGTTCTTTGACACTTTCAACCTCTGCAACAATAATATCATATTGAGAAAGAGGTTTGCTATTAGTATTCATATTTATAAATACATCTAACGCAATATCCTTGGGTGTATTTGATGGAAGTGATAAATAAGGTAAGTTATAATTTTTAACTATTGAACGCAGCTCCATTATTTTGTCACTTATCTTCTTTTTCCAATTAAAAAATTTTTCAAACTCATCAGTATCTGTTGGTTTTTGGTATTCAGTTGCTTCATTTACCCAATTATCAATTGTTGATTTTAAATCTTCTGGCTTTAATAACTCTGTTGGTATCATCCCTCTTTTTAATGCTTCTGAAGGTATATCACACCATAAAGGATATCTCACACCATTCTTTTTAAAATACCTTCCTTTACAAAAAATAAAAGGATCTGATGTTTCTTGATAACCAATCTCGTCAAATTCAGGAACATACACAAAGTAAGAATTCCACTCATAATTATTGTGTAATACTCTCCATAATGCTGTCAATCTCTGTTGTCCGTCAAGTAAATGTTCTAATACCCTTCCATTCGTTTTTGGCGCAGTTTCTAAATATCTTGAAATAAAAGGTTCTTTTTCTGCAATTTCTAAAATTAATGTTATTCCTAGTGGAAGGTTTTGGGTAATAGTTTGGAATAAACTAGAAATTCTTCTCCAATCCCAAGCTTCAAATCTTTGAAATCTAGGTAATTTTATTTCTCCTCGTTGTATCTTTCCATACCAATCTTCTAGTTTTCTATTTCTTGCTTCCATTTGTTAGCCTTGATTGTTTTTTTATCTTACATCTAACGCTTGTTTAAAACGGATCATGGTTGTTCTGCCATTTGGCAGGCTAAACCCAGTTGTGTATATTTTTCTTTCATAATCATCATTTCTTCTTTATGGGCATAACTATTTATTGTGTGAACATTCTACATCAAAAAGCCTTCAAGCAGAAAATAGCACGACTTTTTAAATATACTGCCATTTTCAATAATATGTCAATTTGACACATTTTTTCAATGCTGAAAGAATTTTCCTTATAATATTCACACATGAGCGTGCCCTTATAGAAGCTATCGGGAAGACTTCATGCAGGTCATTGCCGTTTGGTTGTCGTCAAGGTAGCGATGCATGAAATTCAGAAGGTATTTTCTGAGGTGTACTTTTTCATTGGCGGTGAGTTTTCTTTCCTCTTGGACATCACCGATTTCTTTACAAATCGCATGCAGATAAGGGGTGTCTTCCGGTCGTTTGAATGTTTTGTTTTTGAGTTTTTCCGCGATAATGTTGAATACGCTTGTGTGTATCTCAAGCGTACCATTATACGTGTAGTCTTCGCCCAGATTGACACGGTGCCTGCACCCTTTGTACCAGAGCAGATCCTTGATGTGGCCTTTCTTTAAAAGATGTTTTATCAGATTTTCATCGCCTGCATAGCCATATACCGGCATAAGGTCTTGCAGGATTGTTGTATGTTTGTAAAGCCATTCAAACTGGGTTTGATCCCCGATCAGCAGGTATCTGTTGAGTCTGAATACGGTGTCCAGAT
>JALULU010000141.1 GCA_027040585.1 Acidobacteriota bacterium
CCCCCTGCCCCATAGTCCCTTTATTTGTTGATGTTGAGGTCTAACTCTGCATACCCTGCATGCAAATATTTCAATGTCGAGGTCTGACCCACATTTTTATCACCCACATCCACACATTGAGGTCTGTTCCCACAGTTGTTTTACCGCCTTGCACTAATTAATTAAAAATTGTGCCTCCTGGCACCGTTATGATACGTTGCAGCCAATTGCGGACAATTACAGGTCTGTCCCCGAATGTTATGTCAAGGTCTGACCCTCATTTTTATCATAACTCCCCTTTTTATCACATACACCCACACATTGTGGTCTGTACTCACACATTGAGGTCTGTCCCCCACATTTTTTTACTTTTTTTAAATTCTCATCGAGGTCTGTCCCTAAAAATTTTTTCTGCCTGGCACCATTTTAAAATAACTTAAATTTTTCTTTCTGCGTGGCATCCATCTCGAATTAAAAAATTTTCATAAAGTTTTAATTTTTTTAAATTAAAAATAGAAATTTCATAGATTTTTTGTTATAAATCAACTTAAATTCTTCATACAGGAGTTTTATATGGCTAATTCCGCTGTCCTAAATGAAAAGTTCAACCCAGAACCACTTAGAAATGTGCTTGAAGAATATGAGGGAGAGAAAGGTGTCTTAATCCCTCTACTTCAAAGAACACAGGAAATTTATGGATATGTGCCCTCTGAGGCAATGGAGATGATTTCAGAATTTACTGGAATTCCTGTGAGTCAGATATATGGAGTTGTTACATTTTATGCACAATTCAGGCTGACTCCAGTGGGCAAACACTTAATAAAGGTCTGTCATGGAACGGCATGCCACGTTAGTGGTGCTGAAAAGGTTACAGATGCGCTTGTAAAGAATTTACATATTGAACCGGGAGAGACTACAGAAGATGGACTTTTTACTATGGAAATTGTTGCATGCCTTGGTTGTTGTTCTCTGGCTCCAGTTATGATGATAGATGATGAGACCTATGGAAGACTTGATGAAAAAAAGGTTAGAAAAATTCTCCGTCAGTATAAAACAAACTAAGGTGGAGGTGTAAAGTGGCAAATGTAGAAAAAAGAAAAATAGTAATTGGATATGGAAGTTGTGGAATAGCAGCAGGGGCCAATAAAGTATATGATAGACTTAAAGAGCTCCTCAAAAGTGAAAACATAGACATTAAAACATCTGAAACAGGTTGTATTGGAATGTGTTTCAGAGAGGTTTTACTTGAAGTGAGAGAACCCAATGGGGATAGTTATATATATGGAGATGTAACTCCCGATAGGGTTGATAAAATTGTGGAATCCCATATTAAAAACAATAAACCAATAGATGAATGGGTTGTAAAGAGCAATGTGGTTGAAGGGAGTGAAAATGTATTTTTTTCAAAGCAGAAAAGGATAGTGCTTAGAAATTGTGGTGAAATAAATCCTGAAGATATTAATGACTATTTGGGTAGAAATGGATATAAAGCGCTTGAGAAAGTTTTAAAGGAACTCACTCCTGAAGAGGTTATAGATAAAATTTTTAAATCTGGTTTGAGGGGAAGAGGTGGTGCAGGTTTTCCAACTGGACTTAAGTGGAAATTTACACGTCAATCTAATGATCCCATTAAATATGTTGTATGTAATGCAGATGAAGGTGACCCCGGTGCCTTTATGGATAGAAGTGTCTTGGAGGGAGATCCCCACAGCGTACTTGAGGGTCTCACAATAGGGGCATATGCAATTGGAGCATCCACCGGTTATATTTACGTTAGGGCTGAATATCCCCTTGCTGTTAAGAGGTTAAAAATAGCCATAGCTCAATCCCATGAAAAGGGATTTTTAGGTAAAAATATTTTTGGGACTGATTTTTCCTTTGATATTAAGATAAAGGAAGGTGCTGGAGCCTTTGTATGTGGTGAGGAAACTGCACTAATAGCTTCAATTGAAGGTAAAAGGGGAATGCCAAGGCTGAGGCCACCATTTCCATCTACAAAAGGACTTTTTGGCCATCCTACATGTATTAACAATGTTGAGACCCTGGCTAATATTGCCTGGATAATTTTAAATGGTGAGGATGAATTTGCCTCAATTGGAACTGAGAGAAGCAAGGGAACAAAAGTTTTTGCTCTTGCTGGTAAGATAAAGAAAGGTGGGCTTGTTGAAGTTCCAATGGGAATAACCTTAAGAGAGGTTATATATGATATTGGTGGTGGGATTAAGGAAGATAAAGAGTTTAAGGCTGTTCAGATGGGCGGACCTTCTGGTGGATGTATCCCTAAAGCGTTAATAGATACTCCCGTTGATTACGATTCACTTACACAAACTGGTGCAATTATGGGTTCAGGTGGTATGGTTGTTATGGATGAGACCACCTGTATGGTTGATGTCGCAAAATTCTTTTTAAATTTCACACAGGCTGAATCCTGTGGAAAGTGTACATTTTGTAGAGTCGGGACAAAGAGAATGCTTGAAATTTTAACAAGAATTACTGAAGGAGAAGGAAAAGAGGGAGATATTGAACTTCTTGAAGAACTTGCTCAAAAGATAAAAAAGAGTTCCCTATGTGGTCTTGGACAGACTGCCCCAAATCCAGTTTTAACAACAATTAAGTATTTTAGGGATGAATATGAGGCACATATTAAAGATAAAAAATGCCCTGCGCATAAGTGTAAAAAACTTCTTACATACACCATTATTGAGGATAAATGTACTGGTTGTACTGCTTGCGCAAAGGGTTGTCCCGTGAATGCCATTTCAGGTGAGGTGAAGAAGCCACATTTTATAGATCAGGATAAGTGTATTAAATGTGGCGAGTGCGTGACAAGATGTAATTTTGATGCAATAAATGTGGAATAAAAATAAATACAGGGAGTTAAAAATGGAAAAAATAAAAATATATCTTGATGGAAAAGAAGTTATTGCA
>JALULU010000142.1 GCA_027040585.1 Acidobacteriota bacterium
GTAACATTAGAAGTATCCCAATTGCCTATTGGCTGATTAAAGCTTTTTGCTTCCTGAAACACACCATCCATATCAGTAACATTAGATGTATCCCAATTAGCTATCGGTTGGTTAAAACTGCTTGCTTCATAAAACATACTCTTCATACAGGTAACATTAGAAGTATCCCAATTACCTATTGGCTGATTAAAATTGCTTGCTCTCCGAAATGTGCCACACATATCAGTAACATTAGAAGTATCCCAATTGCCTATTGGCTGGTTAAAATTGCTTGCTCCCCAAAACATAACACCCATATCAGTAACATTAGATGTATCCCAATTAGCTATTGGTTGGTTAAAACTGCTTGCTCCATTAAACATGCCACCCATATAGGTAACATTAGAAGTATCCCAATTGCCTATTGGTTGGTTAAAACTGCTTGCTCCATTAAACATATTATTCATTGTAGTAACACTAGATGTATCCCAATTACCTATTGGTTGGTTAAAATTGTATGCAGCACTAAACATAGAATTCATCTTGGTAACACTAGATGTGTCCCAATTGCCTATTGGTTGGTTGAACTTATTTGCACCATTAAACATAAATCCCATATCAATAACATTAGATGTATCCCAATTAGATATTGGTTGGTTGAATTTTTTTGCGACACTAAACATATTATTCATTGTAGTAACATTAGCAGTATCCCAATTGCCTATTGGCTGATTAAAGGAAAGAGCGGTCATAAAGATATTATGCATATCTGTGACATGCGAAGTGCAAATATGTACAAAATCTCCATTGTTTTTATCGATTTGTCTAATAGAAGTATTATCTACAACTTTATACTCTTCGCCATTTATTGTAAATGTATCCCCAGGGTTTAGAGCAGAGCATTTTATGGTTTTTACTTTTGATAAATCGGTATTTATAATTTGCCCTGCTTTTGTTACTTCTAAGATTTGTTTTTCATTTTGTTGGTTATTATTGTTATCATCTCTAACACATCTCATATAAATATTTATAGTAGACTTGTCCATAATGTACTGGTCACCTGTACTAAAATCTACACCAAAAGCAGTATTACTATTACCTAAATAGGTTGTGGATGACCAATAACTATCGAAAGAAACATATCTGAAAACTGTATTTATTGCAGGATTATTTCTACTATCATTTACAAGTGAAGTCAGTTCGTTAATATTAGGGAGCCTCCAATCAGTATGTCCCTCTAAATCTAAATTTTCACAATACTCTATAGCTTCTTTCCAAGTTTTATTTAATGTTTTATTCTCTTTAGTATCTTGCCATTGCAACTTATTATTGCTATCTATTACAGTATTTCTTTTTTGTGAAAAATTTGCAAAAAGTATTATACTGAATCCTATTATTAAAATAAATTGTCTCATATGAATCTCCTTAAAATTAAATTATTTTACTGATCTAACACATCTTACATGTAATCTAAAACCTGCATAGCCAGCACCTTGTGTACCTTTCTCAAAATTAACATGCCATGCATTAGGACCCTGACTGGCAAAGTGTGTTGATGACCAATAAGAATCTGATATTGTATTAAGAAACTTTGAATTTATAGATGGACTTATTTTTCCATAGTTAACCAAACTTTGCAATTCTGCTCTAGTTGGTAGTCTCCAATCACTATACCCACCAAGTGTTAAATTATTACAGTAAGTCATTGCTGTGTCACCATTAGTATCGACACATTTTGAAATATCTTTAGTATAACCATTTTCACCCGTACATTTATAACTATTTTCTTGTGTCAACCAGGATTTAATAACTTCTATAGCATCTATATTATCTTGCCACTGCAATCCTGTAACATTATCCATAACTATTTCTTTGCTATCATCTCTGGTATAAGATGTTGCTATACCTTTTTGATAATAACCATCATCTTTAGGATAATAGCTTTTGATCTGTCCAGTTTTTTTAATTTTAAACTCTTTATATATAGGAGCTTCTTCTTTGACACTAACCACAACAGTATAAACAAACTCATTGCCATTACTATCTGTAACTTCCAAAGTATATGTATGCTCCCCAACACTTAAATTGTTCAAAGTTAAGCTATTATCAGTGCCAATAACATCACCTTTATCGTTTTTCCAAGTAACTCTAATAATATCATTATCTTTTATTTCACTTATTGTTAAAGCATTTAAAATTAAACTTTTATTATATGAGGCTTTAATGTTTATATCTTTTTTGGTAATTTTTTTAATATGAGAAATTAAGAGTTTTTCTTTTAATATTTTACTATCATAAATTTTTCCTTTTTTATCTGTTACTTTAATCTTTGGTAAATATTTACCAACATTTTTATATTGGTAAGTAATATCATCACTACACTCTTTGTCTTTACATTTAAATTGTTTAGTATTGCCATCCCCAAAATCTATACTTATATTAATGTCATCTAGGGCATAAGGTATAATATTATCTATATCATAATGGAAAATACATTTTCCAGTATCTATACATTCAGTATCTTCGCCTCCTAAATTTTTAACATAAAAATCTTTTATAGTAAATGCATTTGTTGATAATTTAATTTCTTTCTTATAGGCAATATTTTCTTGAACTAATTTTTCTAAAAGCTCTTTTGTAATTGTTACTGAAGATAAATATTGATAATTATCTTTACTTATGATATATACATAAGCTTTAGTCTTTTCTTTAGTAGCAATACTCTTTGCAATATAGGTTGTAATATTTCCATCGTTTGCACGATATAATTGACCATTGATTTCAGGAATTATTTTCCATTTATTTAGTTCATCAGTTAATAAGTCAGGAAAGTTTGTTTGATAATAGTAAACAGCATCTGCATTTGAAAATGCAAAAAATGAATAATTTGTTACTAAATCTGGCATATTTCTCAATAATTCTTTTAA
>JALULU010000143.1 GCA_027040585.1 Acidobacteriota bacterium
GTTTTCTCCATTTTTTGAAAATACACTAAGTGAAATATCCCATTTAAAAGAAAAGGTTGAAAAACTTGAAAAAGAGAACACCTTTCTTAAAAAAGAAAAAGAGAAACTTAATGAGGCTTTTAATAACAAAGAAAAAGATCACATTTCCACAATCTCAGTTGTAAATGAGCAAAAAAAATATATAGAAAAAATAGAGGAAAATCTTAAAAATTCCCTTAAATTAATCAACGAAAAAGACATTAGTTTAAAGGAACAGGAACATATAATTGAAGACCTTAAAAAATATTCTATAGAACTTGAGGAAAAAATTTCTCATAAGGATAAAACCATAGAAGAATTAAAGACTGAACTTGAGAAATCAAATGACATTTTATCTAAGAAGATGGTTAGGTTCGCTTTAAAAATCGATGGATTTTTTAGGGGAGAAAAAAAATAAGTTGAAAGATAAACTCCATATATGTTTAATTTCTGAGGAATTCCCTCCTGACAGTGGTTGGGGCGGAATCGCAACATATACATACACTCTGGCAAAGGGGATAGATAAACTTGGTCATAAGGTATCTGTGATTACAACAACTCTGGATGAAGACCATATAGATAAAATAGGTGAAAACATTTCAGTTTACAGGTTGAAATTTCATCCTCCACAAAAAATTACATCTAAAATAATTTTTAATTCCTTTAGATTCTGGCAAAGAAACAGAAAAGAGGTAAGACATCAAGCTGAACTTGCCTGGGCATTTTACAAAGGATTTAAAAATATAAATTTAGAAAATAAAATAGATATTGTTGAAACCCCAGATTATCACTTTAACAGCCTATTCATATCACTTTTCAACTCTGTTCCATTGGCAGTAAAATTACATACCCCACTCATATTTAACTACTACTCAAACAACCTTCCCATTGACAAGGAAGTTAAATGGCTTGACTATTTTGAAAGACTTCAAATAAGGCAATGTGACATTATTTCTTCTCCAAGTAAATCTTTAAAAATCAGAGCTCAAAAATGGTTGAAGAATATAAGCAAAAAGGTACATGTAGTTCCTAATCCAATTGACCATGAAGAATTTATCCCTATTAAAAATGAGAAAGAGAAAATAATCATTTATACCGGTAGATTGGAGGTTAGAAAAGGGGTTCATATATTACTTGAAGCTTTTAAAAAAATTTCAGATAAAATTCCCGAATATAAGCTACTCCTATTTGGACACGATACTAAAACCTTTACTTTAGATGGTGAAATCCTTTATTTTAAGGAGTATATTGAAAGGAAAAAACTTTTAAAAGGAATCGAAGATAGAGTAATCTTCGCTGGAAAAGTAGATAGAAAAGAATTACCTCAATATTTTTCAAAGGCAAACTTTGCCGTTTTCCCCTCAATTAAATTTGAAAATTTTCCATATTCCTGTCTTGAAGCAATGAGTTGTGGTGTTGCTGTTATAGGAACAAATACTGGTGGAATGTCGGAAATGATTCAAAATAATGAAAGTGGGTTTGTGGTTGAACCTGAAAATATAGATGAACTTTCTGAAAAAATAGTAACTTTAGCTAAGGATGAGAATTTGCAAAAAAAATTTGGAAAGAAATCCAGGGAAATTATTTTAGAAAGATATTCACTTATTGAACAGAGTAAGAGAATTGTAGATTTTTTTAAAAACGTTATATAAATATGAAAGATATAACAATTATAATCTGTACAAGAAACAGGATAGATACTTTAAAAGAATGTGTTTATTCCATTCTAAAAAACAAAGGCAATAGATATGAAATATTGATTGTTGATCAGAGTACAGATAATAAAACGGAAAATTTTATAAAAAACTTAAACTCTAAACAAATAAGGTATATAAAAACTGATACTGTAGGACTTTCAAAAGCCCGAAATTTAGCAATTTTAAATGTTAGAACAAAATATTTAGCCTTTACAGATGATGATTGCATTGTTGAGGATGACTGGATTGAAAATATTTTAAAAGAATACGATTCAGACCATAAACTCTTTGGCGTTTATGGGAAAGTACTGCCATATGGCGATAAAAGTAAAGAGGGATATTTTTGTCACTGCTTGATTGATTCCAACAAACAAGCCTCATGGGATAAACCAGTACTTCCACATAATAATTTAGGACATGGAAATAACATGTCTTTCAAAACATCTCTTTTTAAGAAGGTTGGGCTTTACAATGAAAAATTGGGTGCAGGCACATGGATGAAAAGTGGAGAGGATACAGATTTCATTTATAGAGTTTTAAGGAAAAGATTTAAAGTTATGTATTCACCTATGCCAACAGTTTATCATAATAGCTGGAAAACATTGGATGAGGCTGAAAAGTTAGATTATGGATATGTGAGAGGCTTTGTAACAATTTTTTCTAAATTCTCTTTTAAAGGAGATTCAATTGCCATAAATGGTTTAATAATTCGTCTATATCAACTTTTTAAAGATATATTTCTTGCTGCCAGATATAAAAATTTCAAAAAAGTATTTACTACTTTCAGGAAGGTCTTTATCTATTTCTATTCAATACCCATAGGATTTTACTTTTTTGTAATTGGAGATCCAGAATATAGCAAAATGAAGAAAAAATATGAAAAAATTACTAAAATGGTTGATACCAACCATTAGTTAGTCCAAGTTCAAGTGCATAATTTACTACATCTTCATATTCTTCTCTGGTAATTCCCCTGTTTAAAAATTCACTTTGAGGAGCTTTATATGCGGGAAAAAATTGAGACATTAAACTTATATATATCTTTTCCCCAAAATTCTCTGCTAAAAATTCAAGGGATTTTTTACTATTTTCAACGAAATTGGGTAAAATTAAATGCCTTACAATAACACCTCTTTTTATGGTTCCATCATCAAAAAATTTAAC
>JALULU010000144.1 GCA_027040585.1 Acidobacteriota bacterium
GTGAGGATTTTATAAAAGGTAAAGAATTGAATTTAGAAAATATCTTAAAACTTGCAGAGATTTGTCAGGATGAAGTGAAACCTATTTCAGATGTTAGAGGAAGCGATAAGTTTAGAAAACAACTTGTCTTTAATCACATTTTAAAGCACTTTTACGATTTATTCCCAGCTCTTTTGGGGGAAAGTTATGAAAAATAGTAAGATTCCTCACATAGATGGTCTTATCCACGTTACTGGTAAGTCCCACTTTATAACAGATCTTCCAAAAAGAGATTTACTATATGTCTATCCTGTTTTTTCTAAAATCTCAAAAGGGGAGATTTTAGAAATCGATTTTAGCGAGGCAGAAAAAGTCAAAGGTTATGTGGATAAAATAACATTTAAAGATATTCCAGGTGAAAATAATGTGGGAATAATAGAGAAGGGAGAGCCAGTTTTCCCTGAAAAAAATGTGGAATTTTATGGTCAACCAGTATGTGCCATAATTGGAAAGGACTACATAAGTGCAAGAAAATGTGCAAAGTTTGTGAAAATAAAATATAGGGAAGAAAAGCCAATACTTACAATTTCAGATGCTATTAGAGAGAATTCCTTTTTTAAACCAACAATTAAGGTAAAGAAAGGAAGTATTAAAAAGGGATTTAAAAATTCGGATTACGTAATAGAAGGAGAGATTATAACTCCGATTCAGGAACACTTTTATCTTGAGACACAGAGTTGTAGGGTGATACCAGAGGAAAAGGGATATACAATATTGCCAGCATCACAAAGTCCATCTGAGATTCAGGAAGTTCTGGCATCAGTTTTAGGTATTCCTCAGAATTTACTCACTGTTGATGTCAAAAGACTTGGCGGGGCATTTGGTGGCAAAGAACACAATCCAACTTTATATGCGGCAATAACAGCTGTTGCGGCACACAAGGTTAAAAAACCTGTGGAGCTCAGACTTATGAGGGAGGATGACATTTTAGTAACTGGAAAGAGGCATAAATTTTATGCAAAGTATAAGTGTGGATTTGATGAAAGTGGCAAGATAAAAGCACTTAAATATGAAATTTACAGCAATGGTGGGGCGTATACAGATCTTTCAATTCCTGTGCTTGAAAGGTGTGTTTTTCACTCTGATAATGCGTATTTCATTCCAAATTTCTACCTTGAAGCAAGTGCTTGTAAAACAAATTTACATCCATTTACTGCCTTCAGGGGATTTGGTGGACCTCAGGGTGTATTTTTTATAGAATATATAATGGAAGAGGTTGCAAGGACTTTAAAAATTGATCCCTTTGAAATAAAGAAGAGAAATCTATATAAATCCGGTGATAAAACTCCCTATGGGGAAAAGATTAAGGAATGCTTTCTTGATGTTTTATTTGATAAAATTGAGCCAGTTTACAAAGAATGGAAAAAAGAGGTTGAAGATTTTAACAGAAAGAATAAATTTATCAAAAGAGGTGTTGGAATAGTTCCAATAAAATTTGGAATTTCCTTTACTCTTAAGGCTTTAAATAGAGGATATGCTCTTGTTATACTTTACCCGGATGGGTCTGTATCAGTATCGCATGGTGGAGTTGAGATGGGTCAGGAGGTATCCACGAGGGTGGCTCAAATTGTCTCAAAAACCCTTGGAATTACATTTAAAAATATTCACATTGAAAGTGTTAACACAAAGAGGATCGCAAATATTCCACCTACTGCTGCTTCAACTGCAGTTGATTTAAATGGTAATGCAGCATATAAAAGTGCAAAAATTTTAAGGAAAAGACTTTTGAAAATAGCAAGAAAAATGATTGTGGAAAAATATGGAAAAATTCCATCTAAAATAGATTTTGAAGAGGATTTTTGTCTGTTTGATTTTGGTAAAATTCAAATTAAAGAAATTATTGAAAGAGCAGTTTTTGAAAGGGAGAAGATGGCTGAATACCAATTTTACAGAACACCTTTTATAACTGATTTTGACGAAGAGAAGGGAAGGGGAAATCCCTTTTATTATTATGTGTATGGTGTTGCCACATCACTTGTTGAGACAGATTTACTTACTGGTGAAGTAAAATTATTGAAGGCCAAAATAATTCACGAAATGGGGGATTCAATAAATTACGATGTGGAACTTGGTCAGATAACCGGTGCCTATATTCAAGGAATGGGTTGGCTTATACTTGAGGATATGGTCTATGAAAATGGAGGGGCTATTAGCAATTCCCCTTCAACATATAAAATTCCTACAATTTGTGATATTCCTAAAATCTTTGATGTTGAAATATTTTTGAGTGGCTCTGAATATTCAAGCGTTTTTAAGTCTAAAGGAATAGGGGAACCTCCATTTATTTATGGAGAGAGTGTATTTTTTGCAGTAAAAAATTCCATTGGTGGATTAAATTTAATGCCGCCTGCAACTCCTGAAAATATTTTAAAGGTAATTGGGGATATATTTAAATAAAAATATGGAAAGTTTAAATATCTACGAAGTTTTAGCCCATTTGAAGAGTGAAAATAAACCTTCATATTTAATCACAGTTATAAAAACCAAGGGTACCACTTCCTGCAGAGTTGGTGCCAAAATGATTGTAGTATCAGATAGTGAATTTTATGGAACAATTGGAGGGGGTGAGGTTGAATTTGAGGTGAGGAAGATTTTGTCTAAAGGGGAAATAGGTAAACCTAAAATAATTGGATTTAACTTAACCGGAAAAGATTTGAATGGGAAATTTGATGGCGAAGTTGTAGATCTTGATTCAATATGTAGTGGATATGTAGAAGTTTTTATTGAGCCCATAAATAGTGATGACTATTTTTACATTGTTGGTGGCGGTCATTGTGGTGTTGAACTTTCACCACTTGCAAAAAGGTGTGGTTTTTTTGTAACAGTTATTGACCACAGAGAGGAATGGGCTTCAAAGGAGAAGCACCCTTTTGCAGATAAGTTAATAGTATGTGATTATGATGAGGTTGAGAAATACATTAAATTTTCAGATAAAACATATGTTGTTGTAATGACACCAAAGCACCAATACGACGAACTTGTGGTATCAAAATTGGTTGGAAAGAAACTCAAATATCTTGGATTTATGGGAAGTGAATTTAAGGTGAAAAATACCTTTAAAAATTTCATTGGTAAAGGATTTAATGTGGAAGATTTAAAAAAAATTTTTGCCCCTATTGGATTTCCAATAAAGTCAAATACTCCAATAGAGATTGCAATTTCAATAATGGCTCAGGTTATTGCCGTTAAAAACAATTTAAGTGAAATAAATTTTTCATCCAATCCACTTTTAAAAAAATAATTTTTAGAATTTTTTCAAAATAAAGAATTTAAATTAAACCACACAGATATTGAGGTCTGACCCCGATACAATACCGATCCCGATACAATACCCAATAATTATGGTTCCGATAATTACGACATATGTTAAGGTCAACAATTATTAAGGTCTGTCCCCAATATAAATAATACCCCAAAAATGTCATAGCTTCGAGGTCTGACCCCGATAAATTTTTACTAATAAGTTTTTAGTGGTTTGTAAGTATCATCTTTATCATCTTATAAACTTTACACTTTGAGGTCTGACCCCCAACCTTTATGACCCCCAACCTTTACTTTGAGGTCTGCCACCTTACTTTTTATTACATCTAACTTTTAAATACATTTGAATAATTTAGATTTTTTCTGTAAATGCGAAAAGAAAAGTGAGGAGGTTAAAAATCCCTCCCCATTTTTAGGAATTATAGGTTGTTTTCTTTTATGTAATTCATTCCAGCTTCAACAGCTTTTTCATTTAGTGGAATCAAATTTTTCCTTGATATGAAATATTCAAATCCACTTTTGACAGTCTCAAGTGGTAGTAATTTTGTTTTTTCAATTATGGCGCCTAACATGACCATGTTTCCAACCCTTATGTTTCCAAGATCTGAGGCTATTTTTGTTGCTGGAACCGGAACTTTTATTATATCATCTCTTTGAGGTTCAGTGTCTATCATCGCCGTGTTATAGAATAGAATCCCACCTGAAACCATATCCTTTTCAAATTTTTCCATTGATGGCTTATTCATTGCAACAAGTATAGTTGGTTTCTCAACAACAGGTGATCCAATTAAACTATCTGAGATGTTTACACTACAGTTTGCAGTTCCACCTCTCATCTCAGGTCCATATGAAGGAATCCATGTTACATTATAGCCTTCCATCATTCCAACCTGTGCAAGAGCTACCCCTAAAAGCAAAACTCCCTGTCCACCAAATCCAGCAATTTTAATTCTTGGATTCTTATATTTTTCAGGAATTTCATATTTTATTGTTTCCTCTTTTTTCTCATCTCTTTTAATTCCTAATATTTCAAAGACCTTTTCTCCTGAAATTATTTCCTTTGCTTCAGGGTATGGTTCTGCTTCATTTGAAGTATCTTTGAAAACCTTAACAGGATAATAAGGTATCATTTTTTCTTCAATCCATTTTAGTGCATCAGGGGCATCAACTTTCCAACCTGTTGGGCACTGTGAAAGAACTTCTACGAAGGTAAAACCTTTTCTCTCAGACTGAAGTTTAAGTGCTTTTTTAATTGCTCTTTTTGCCTTTGCTCTGTTTGCCGCATTGTTTAGAGCAACCCTTTCAACGTAAATAGGGGCGTTCAATTGTGAAATCAATTCACACATTTTAACAGGGTATCCTTCGTTGTGTGGATCTCTTCCCCTTGGCGTTGTAGTAGTTTTTTGACCTACAAGTGTTGTAGGTGCCATCTGGCCTCCTGTCATACCATATATGGCATTATTAATGAAAATGACAGTTATTAACTCTCCACGATTTGCAGCGTGTATAATCTCTGCTGTACCTATAGCGGCAAGGTCTCCATCCCCCTGATAACTTATTACTATGCTATCTGGATTTACTCTTTTTGAACCTGTGGCCACTGCTGGTGCTCTTCCATGTGCTGCCTGTAAATTCCCGGTATTAAAATAGTAATATCCAAAGACTGAACATCCAACAGGGCTTACAAATATTGCCCTATCAGTTAAGTTCAACTCGTCAAGAGCTGATGCAACATATTTGTGAACAATTCCATGCCCACATCCAGGGCAATAATGAGTTATTGTCTGATCCCCTGTTTTCTCTTTATATGTTTCAAAAAAACTTTTCGGTTTTGAAAGTATTGGTTCGTACATCTTTTCACCTCTTAAGATAATTTTTTGGTTATTTCTAAGACTTCATCCACAGTGGGAACATTTCCACCCATTCTTCCATGAAATTCTACAGGTATTTTCCCCTCTACAACAAGTCTTATATCTTCTACCAACTGACCATTTGACATTTCAACCACAAAGAATTTTTTGGCAGAATTTTTAAGCTTGTTTAACTCATCTTTTGCAAGTGGCCACAGTGTAATTGGTCTAAAAAGTCCAGCCTTAATTCCAGCTTTCCTTGCTTCGTCTACAACAGTTCTCAAAATTCTTGAGGTAATTCCATAACCAATTAAAACTATATCAGCATCTTCAGTTTTGTAAGTTTCAAACATTGCCTCATTTTCTTCCATTTTTTTATATTTTTCCTGAAGTTTTCTGTTGTGTGCTTCAAGTTCGTCAGGATCTAAATAAATTGAATTTATAAGATTTTTACTGTCAGCAGTCCCATGTACACCCCAATCAAGTTTTTTAGGTGTTACAGGATCTAATTTTCCAAATTCAACCTGTTCCATCATCTGACCAATAAATCCATCTGCTAAAACAAATACAGGATTTCTATATTTTTCAGCAGTTTCAAAGGCTTTATAGGTTAAATCACACATTTCTTGAGCAGAATTTGGTGCATATACCGCACATTTATAGTTTCCATGTCCACCACCTTTTACCACCTGATGGTAGTCTCCCTGTTCAGGTGCAATATTTCCAAGTCCTGGACCGCCCCTCATTACATCAACAATTACACAGGGTAATTCAGAACCTGCGATATAAGAAATACCTTCCTGTTTTAAACTTATTCCAGGTCCAGATGAAGCAGTCATACATCTAACTCCTGCACCAGCTGCTCCATAAACCATATTAATTGATGCGATTTCACTTTCTGCCTGCACAAAAGTTCTACCTGCAAGCGGAAAGTAATATGCTGCCGCTTCTGCTATTTCACTTGCTGGAGTAATAGGATAACCAAAATATGCAACACAACCGGCAAGTAAAGCTCCCTTTATTACGGCATAATTTCCTTTTAAAAGTTCCTTAGACATTTTTTTCCTCCATTATGCTTTTACTAATTTATAAACTGTAATTGCGCCAGGTTCAGGGCATACATTAAAACATATTCCACAAGCTGTACAACCTGATCCTTTGTATTTGGCTGGGTGATAGCCCTGTTTGTTTATGGTTTCATTGTCAAATTCAATACAACCAACTGGACATTGGGATATACAGAGTCCACAGCCTTTACATTCATCGCTATTTACAACCATTT
The DNA here is from genome assembly GCA_027040585.1 of Acidobacteriota bacterium. GTDB lineage: Bacteria > Acidobacteriota > JAAYUB01 > JAAYUB01 > JAMOQF01 > JAMOQF01. The sequence continues at coordinate 6,433 of JALULU010000144.1, forward strand.
TTCCTCTATCCATTGTTACCTCCTATATAATGTCCCCCCTAATAGGGGGGAATTTATTTATAACTTGTTTACAAAATCAGACAAAATATCTTTTAAATCTGGTTTCCCAATTTCTTGAAGCTCATAGGTTACCCTAACTGTATCGTGTTTTATATTACATACCCTGTTTAAGTCAATTGGTGTACCTATTACAACCAGATCACAAGGTGTATTGTTTATTGTTGTCTCCAAATCTTTGACCTGTTGTCCACTATAACCCATAGCAGGAAGTAGCCCTTCTATATATGGGTATTTTTTGAAGGTTTCAGTTATTTTTCCAACTGCATATGGTTTTGGATCAATAATTTCAGCAGCTCCAAATTTTGTTGCTGCAACAATTCCTGCGCCAAAATCCATTTCACCATGTGTAAGTGTTGGGCCATCTTCCACAACAAGGACTTTTTTATTTTTTATCTTTTCATAATCTTTCACAAATATCGGACTTGCAGCTTCAACAACTACTGCATCAGGATTTACTTTCATTATATTTTCTCTTAGCTCATTTACTTCTTCAATATTTGCCGAATCAACTTTATTTATGACAATTACATCAGCTCTTCTAAAGTTTGTTTCTCCTGGATGGTATAACATCTCATGTCCAACTCTAAGTGGGTCAACTACAACTATTTCAAGATCAGATTTGTAGAATGGAAAATCGTTGTTTCCACCATCCCATAGTATAACATCAGCCTCTTTTTCAGCTTCTCTTAAGATTTTTTCATAATCTACACCTGCATATACAACAATTCCACTGTTGATATGAGGTTCATATTCCTCCATTTCTTCAATGGTACATTCATGTTTTTTAAGATCTTCTAAAGTTGCAAATCTCTGAACTGCCTGCTTTGCAAGATCGCCATAAGGCATTGGGTGACGTATTGCTACCACTTTTTTCCCCATATCCTGTAAAATTTTTGCAACACTTCTTGTGGTCTGACTCTTCCCACAGCCTGTCCTTATTGCACAAACTGATACAACAGGCTTTGAAGACTTAACCATTGTATCTTTTGGTCCTAAAAGAATGAAATTAGCTCCCATTTTGTGTGCTATGGAAGCTTTATGCATCAAGTATTCATGTGGTACATCACTGTATGCAAAAACCACATCATCTATATCGTGTTTCTTTATTAATTTTTCCATATCCTTTTCATCATAGATGGGTATTCCATCTGGATATAGATCGCCTGATAACTCTGCTGGATATTTTTTATCGGCAATGTCTGGGATCTGAGTTGCTGTAAAGCATACCACTTCATAGTTTGGATTATTTCTAAAAAAAACATTAAAGTTGTGAAAATCTCTTCCTGCTGCTCCCATTATTAAAACTTTTCTCTTTTCCATTTTTTCCTCCTTAAAATTTTGTTTATAATTTTATAAAGACGTTAGATTAGAAACCAAATTATAAGGTTTTTTTCAGCCAAGAGGCCCCATTTTTTGTGTAAAATAAAGTATAGATAATTTTCTTTTTGTAAGCATATTTAAAAAAAATATAAAACTTAAGTACATATATAACACAATTAAAATAAAAACCAAAGTTAATTTTTTTTTAAAAATAAGTATTATACTGTTCTTGACAATATGAGAATTTGTTTTTAAACTCTCTAAGTTAGATGTGCTTAACATTTTTCTGTTATGGAGGCGTTTATGGATAGTAGATATACTTATATAATAGTGGGTGGAGGCCCAGCTTCGAGGATTTTAAATAGATATTTAAGGTTATATGTAAAAGATTCCACAACTATATTACTCAGGGAAGAAGAGAAAATTGTAAATCACTGTGGTACGCCTTATATAGTTGAAAGTATTATCCCCTGGAAAAAGGGCTTGATTAAGGAAGAAATTGTAACCAATTTTGGTACGGAGATAGTTGTAGATAAAGTTGTGGACGGAAATTTGGAGGAAAAGTATGTGATAACAGAAAGTGGCAAGAGGTTTTACTATGAAAAATTGATATTTGCCACAGGAAGTGATCAGGTGATACCTGAAATAGAAGGAAGCGATTTAGAAGGCATTTTAAAGGTCAGAAAAACCAAAGACCTACTTGTGTCAATGGATTTTTTAAAAAATACCACTGATTTAGTGGTTTTAGGTGGGGGTTATATTGGAGTTGAATTTGCTCAGAGTTTAAAACACATGGGTAAAAATGTGACATTGGTTGAGCTTTTACCGCATGTTTTTGGAAATAATTACGATGAATCATTTCTTATAAAAATTGAAGAAGAGATCAGGAATTTAGGCATAAATATTTTAACTGGTAAAAAGGCGGTTGCTTTTAAAGGTGATAAGAGAGTTGAAGGAGTCTTACTTGATGACGGGAGAGTAATTAAGGCTGATGCCGTACTATCTGCAGTTGGGGTCAGACCTAACATTGAATATGCAGATAAATTTGGTTTAAAATACAATAGAAGTGGATTAGTAATTGATGAATATTTTAGAACCAACGTTAAAGATATTTTTGCAATAGGTGATTGTGTGGATACCATAAGTTTTATTACAAAAAAATCTATTCCCGGAAAACTGGGAAGTAATGCTGGTATGATGGCAAGAATGTTTGGACTTCAGCAGGCTGGTATTGATATTAAATATGAAGGTGTAATAAATGTTGTAGTTACAAAGGTTGGAAATCTTTATTTCGGTGCAGCGGGGCTTACTGAGAATAACTGTATAGATGAAGGGATAGAATATGAAAAAGCTGAATCCACTTCAACCACAATTTATGCAAACATGCCAGATGTAAAGGATGTATATGTTAAACTGATATATAATAAGAAAAATTTAGAAATAATTGGAGGAGAACTTCTTGGGTATTCCAACATATCTGGATTTATTGAGGTTTTAGGTGAGATGATTAGAAGTAAAAGAAATATATTTGATGTCCTTACAATGCACTACTCTTCCCATCCAGAGATGACTCCCAAAACCTCACATCCATATTTTGCATTTTGTTCCGAAAAGATATTGAAAAAAATTTTAGAAAATAGGAGGTAGACTATGGCACTTTGTATTTTAATAACAGCAGTTATAGTGGCGATTTTAGTTGGATGGATTTTTATGCTTGTAATGAAATCAAAAATGATTGTAGCAATTAAGAGTAAATATAATTTTGATGAAACCTGCAAAAAAATTGAAGAAGTAGTCCCTCAAGGCGATGGATGGGGATTTCCAATTCCCACCTGGGAATTTTATAAATCTCAACTTAAGAAGAATCTTACATATGAAAACATTAAAAATTGTAAGATATATTTTGTGTGTAAATCTGTATATGCGAATAAAGTAGTTAGTGATAATCCTAAATGGTCAGGAATTTTGCCATGTTCATGGGCGGTTTATGAAATGTCTAACGGGGATACCTATATTGCAAAGATGAATATTTCGCTTATGTCTATGATGTTTAGTGGTATCCTTGGGAAGATTATGAAAAAAGTTTCAAATGAAGAAGAATCATTTTTAGAAGCTATTAAGGAGTAATTGGGGGATTTTATTCCCCCTTTTTAAAAAAATCCATCCAGAATTTTATATCGATGTTATCGGGCTTAATCTTCTTTTCAGGTAATATCTCTTTTTTTTCATTTTTTAGGGACTCATTGATAAATTCTTCAACAGACTTAATTTGAGTTCCAAGTGATTTTGCTCTTTTCTGTAATTCTAAGTCTGAGGTTACAACAACTTCTTCTATTATATTTTTGGACTTTTTTAAAATATTAATTATTTTGTCATCAGCTTCAATACCTTTTGAAAAAAGTATTTTAATTCCGCCAAAATTTATCCCCTCTCTTAAGAAACTTTCCTCAGTTCCATCAAATACAACAAGAACTTTTTTTCTATACTTTTTAAATCTTTTTGAAATAAAATTAATGACTATTTTTCTGTTTTTATCTTTATTTTCAACTTTTTTAAGTAATTTCCCCATGAGATTGTTTCCATCTATTATGTATCTCATTTTTTTCTTTTAATGGTATTTAAAAATAAGGAGTAAGATAGTTTTAAAAATATAAATATCCCGATTAAAATTAAAACTGCAAAGTATTTTTTTACTCTTTTATTCTGATTTATCTCTTTAGATAGAACAATATTACATTTTGGAAGTTTATACACTACAATCTTATTGTTTTTTTTAAATTCCCTCATTCCATATTTAATGTAGTAATTTCCTTTAGGCAAATTTTTTAAAAATATAAATGTTCTTGGAAAATAAATTTTTGTATAAATGGGATAAGGTGGTGTGTCTTTAAATTCTAAATTCAGTTTAAAAAACCTTCCCCTAACATTTTTTGTAAATAGAAGTAATCTATAATT
>JALULU010000145.1 GCA_027040585.1 Acidobacteriota bacterium
TAGTAGAGAATTTACTACTAACTGCTTGTTCTGTCAAAAACGAAGCATCAACCTCTTTAACACTCTTTATTGCTTCTGGCAACTCCCCAAACTTTTGTGTCATCATCATCTCTACTTGTTCTGGTGTAGGTAACTGCATAAATTCTCCTTATTTTTTTGATATATCAATTTATCTTGATATATTTACGATTAAATTAACTCTATTTAGATGGCAAATATAATTTTGCACCATTATCTAAATCTAACCCCTTTAGATGTCCAGCTAAATCTCTTTTGGCTAATATCACATGCATATGTGTATTTGTTCCTTTTACCATAAAATATTTACTCTTATTTGCTTTATTTTTTGCATAAATACCCTCAATTACAATATCTTGATTTTTCATTGTATCTACTCTGTGGTTATCTGTATCCATACTCCACTTAACACTCATTGCGTGTCCAACTATTTTAAATGGCAAGACTAAGTCATCACCACAAGAACTATCTTCGACAATATCATCTAGTTCAAAGTTTAGTGAATCGACAGAATCGATAGCATCCAAAGTTTTATAAACCATCCACTTTTTTACATGAGCAACTTGCAACATTGCCGCACCATCATCATTTTTTGGATTGTGCCTAACTAAAGTTTTTCCACCCTCTTGTGGTCGTGCCATGTAGATTTTGTCATCAAGTATAGATATCTCATACTGCTTATCTTTACCTGGCCCATAACCAATAAAGTTTTTTGTGAAATTATCACCACACCAACAAATAGTCTGAAGTTTTGAGAGAGTGAGACGAGATGAGATGTGCGTAAAAAAATCTGAAGTACTACCCGCAGGTAATTCAAAGATTTTTTTGCGTGCAGGTCGTCTCGTATCACTCTCCCCGAAGGGTGCTACACTTTTGCTCATACTCTGCGTTAGATTTTCTTGAATTCGCTTTGAGATTGTGAAAAAACTTAAAAAATCTTGGAATCGGAGGCTTCAGCCCCGAAAAATTACACGATTATTTGGTACTATTGTTCGGGACTAAAGTCTCCGATTCCTCTTTTTAATAAGTTTTTTCACAGTCTCTTTGGCGAGTCCTGCGAAAATCTGCCTTGATTATGAGCAAAATTGTAGCATCAAAAATTAAGACTATTTATTGGTGTGGTGATAACATCTTTAAAGAGGACATTTGCACTAAAATTACCTTTAGACATTTTGCTCATATTACTAAAAGAGTCTATTAGTGTTTTACATTCATCTCTTGTGCATTTGCAAATAGACCCAATAAGAGTAGTGTTCCAACTAGCTTTTTCACTACTTTTGCTCTTTTTTAATTAAATCTTTTACTTCCTCTAAAGTTAATAATTTCCCTACACTTACAACCTTTTCATTTACAACTAAGCCAGGCATACTCATAACTTTATACTCCATAATTTTATTAATATCCTCTTCTTTTATAACTTGAATATCGCCACCCATCTCTGATACTGCTTTATCTACAACTTTTTTCAACGCTATACAGTTTACACAACCTGTACCTAAAATTTTAATAACAATATTATTACTATCTGATGGAGAAGATTTAGTTTTAGCTTCTGATGACACTTCAGACTTTTTTATCATCTCTTCTGGTACCGAACAACAACTTGTATTCTCTTGCACAGTAGAACTGCCGCAAGAGCCATTAGAGCACTCACCACTCTTACAACCACCCATCAGTGCTTCCATAGGACACCAATTAATAAGTCCCGTTATTAGAGGAATCACCCCTAAATAAAACCAAGCATTACCACCATAAAAGCCATATACCACTAAAGCCAAACCTATTAATATTTTCATTATTCTATTCATTTTATTTCCTTCGTATATAAAGTTTGACGAAGTATATCACAAATACATTTAAATATCAAGATATATTGATATTTAAATAGATAAAGTCTGTTATTGCAATTTTACAGGTAGGAAGATTAACTCTTTATCTCCCTGTTTTGATGCCCATATATGATAATCGAAATAAAAATACCACCTTGTACTACACCTAATATTACTTCAGAACTAACTGCCAACATTGCATTTATGGTTTGCGGTATCCAATCTCCCGAACCTAAGGTGCTGAATGTAACTGTGGATATATAAAATGCAGTAATAAAACCATGTTCGTTTACCATTTTTAAATTTTCTGGCGAAAAATCAGAATTTAAGTGAAAAAGCTGGTGTATACCAAATATGTAATAGACTACAGCGTAATATAAAATTGTAATTACAGTAATTTCTAAATAGAGCAATACAACATGCATAAGTGTAGCATTTGTAGGGTGTTTAGTATGCGTAAAAATGTACAATGCTGTATCTAGCAAAATGAATCTTGACAAAACTATATATAAAATATCTCCAAATAGAAAAGCCTCTTTGTGTTTTATGAAAAAATCTACTTCATTAAAATAGAAAACTAATTCAACAAAAATTGGTGTTAATAGCAGTGGTAAAATCAAAAAAGCGATATGCACATCATATATATACCGCCTTTTATATAATTTTCCTATTTTTTTTATCATTTAAGCTCCTACAGTTTTTTAAATAACTAAATCTTTTTTATCATCTCTATTGTATTCTGCTTGCAAAGTTATATGTGAGATATGGAATCTGTTCTTTAGCAACTCTTCTACCTCTTCAAGTTTTACACTAACCTCATCTAGCTTTAGATTATTTGTAAAATCTATATGGGCTTCTAAAAATATGTCGTGGTCGTTTAGTCGCCAAATGTGGATATGGTGGATATTTTCTATCTCTTCAATTTGAGCAACACTTTTTGCTAACTCTTCTAAATTAATCTCTGGTGCAAATTGCATTAAAATAGCAACCGACTCTTTTATAATATCATACGATGCAT
>JALULU010000146.1 GCA_027040585.1 Acidobacteriota bacterium
AGATAGAAAAAAGGTTATAGAGTCACTTAAAAAAGCTAATTTGTATGAGTTTGTAGTAAGCTTAGATAATGGTATTGACAGCGTACTGCAAGAGAATGGTAGCAACTTAAGTGGCGGACAGAAGCAGAGAATTGCAATAGCAAGAGCTTTGTACCTAGACCCAGATATTTTACTACTAGATGAAGCAACAAGTGCCCTAGATAACCAAAGCGAAGCCGCAATTATGAAAACAATAGAGGAGCTAGAGAATAAATTTATATTCATAGTTGCTCACCGCTTATCTACAGTTAATAAAGCCGATAAAATTTTGGTATTTAAAGATGGTAAAATAGAGTGCCAAGGCAGTAAAGGTGAGCTTATAGAAAATTGCGAAGAGTTTAAAAAGCTTTACCGCTAAAATTAAGCGTGAGGGTGTAGAGTGTTGAGCCTGAGAGAAAAGAAGATGTCTAGATAGAGACAAAGTCAAGCTTTGTACTTCGGCTCTATTTTTTTAACTTATAAACCCTACTATATGGAGATTTAATTACTAATTCAAACAAGTCTTTATCATAATTGCCAAGCAAGAACATCTGTACATAGTTAGAGGTAAATGTCTCATTATCCATTATTATAAACATATTTAGATTTCTAACATAAAGTAATACATATCTAGCGTCATTGTGGTATTTCTTTGGTTCAATGTTAATATCTCCATCTTTATTAATAGTAGTAGCTATGTAATATTTTAATGGCAGTGTTGCAGTTTTATAAACTACTTTATTCTCTTTGTTGCGAGTGGGGACTCTATACAAGATATTTCCTTTCTTAGTATCAAACGCCATACCATTTGCAAATATTATATAGTCTCCATCTTTTTTATATGCATAAGTAGGAACATAAGTTACATTACGCAACTCTTTCCCTGTTGCCAAATCTAAATTAGAAAATCTAACAATTATGTGAAATATAGTTGCCATTTTTAAAGGAGCGTATAGATAGATATCTCTTGTCTTTTTAGGCAGTTTGTAATTATCGCTAGCCAAATCTTGTAAAAACTTATTTGGGTCTTTTTGGTTGGGCTTGTTTATTTGTAGAATATAATCAATAACACCTTCGGAAGGCTTTTGCAAATGCTTTTTCTTTTTAGTATCAAGCATAATAAATTTTTCTGGAGCAGTTTCCCAAATATTTTTATATTTTTTATAATTATCTATCACTTTAACATGTTTTTCAACACTTAATCTTGCTATATTTACAGCCAATGTTGCAGAAGGGGATAAGAATACTTTTGAAACTACAAAATTATCATCATGATGCTTACTGCCATCTATTAATGTATTCGTATTAGCAAAATACCATATTGGATATCCATAATCCCACCAAGTTAGAGTATAGTCTTTTGGGTTTGATAATTTTTTTAAACTATTTAAATCTTTTACTTCAGCATTCTGAAATACAGGTCCAGGATTATAACCTTTTAATGCATGCTCAATATTTGGATAAAGAAGAGCACCAGTACCTAAAATTAAAAATCCATATTGTGCCTTTTTATCTTCTATATATTCAGCTATAGAACTTAATAAATATATAGCACTCAAAGCCGCAATAGGAACAGCATAAACAGTAAACCTAAGGCCACCCCAATGTGAAAAAAGACCAAGACCCACAAGTGGAAGGGCTATAATAAACTCTTTTTTTCTTAATACTAATAAAGCATATCCTGCAATAAATATAAAAAAGCCAATTACTGAACCTATAATTCTATATGAAACATTATTTGCATATGGATTATTGGGATTAGGGAAAAAAGGTATCCCACTTGCCTCGCTTACTGTTTGAAATACATCATAAAAGTGAATATCATCATTTGTTACCCCTTTAAATGTATAAGAATATAATTTACCATATATTTGAAATAAAGCATTGCTAGTCAATATAAATAAAACAAAAGTGACTATTGTGAAGTATATTGTCTGATTTTTAGAAAACTCTTTTTTGCTAAATATATAATAAACAATTATTAATAAAACTATCTTAATTAAACTTTGATATAAGTTTGACATAGGCAAAGATATAAGACTAATAAAAAGTGTTCCTATAAACACATATATAAATTTCTCTTTTCTGTAAAAAAATAGTAGATATAAAGCAAACATAAAAGCTAAAGCATAAGAAATAGAACTACCAGATTCATATAAAAATGGATAAAGTGCAAATAAAATAGAGGCGATAAATAGCTCTTTATAACTTTCTTCCTTTATGCTTTTAATTAAAAAATAGAGAATAAAATATGGCATAATAAGTGCAAACATATCGGTATCATAATACCCTGCTAATGTTCTATTATAGTAACTCCATGCAACTGAAGCTAACAGAGCACTTAAAAAGCCCCAAAATGGCTTGTTATACAACTTACCTATAAGAACCAACGGTATAACAATTAAACTAGAAAAAAATGCTGGCATATAAAGCATAATTGTATCTATAGAAAAAGGTAATAATTTTGCCAATACTACTGTCACAAAAACCAAACCTCTATCGAACATTGAGGGTACAAGAGGATTATATTGATGCACTCCATTCAAAACTTTTTGCACACCACTTCCAAAATAGTAGCCATCATTAGTGTTTAAAGATAGATGACCATTCCACATATAATTAGCATCTCCATTATGCATAAATACCCAAACTAAATGCACTAAAAGACTAAATACAAATGCTATTGCTATGTAAATATAAATTTCTCTTCTCTCTTGTTTCATACTTTTACCTTTTTATTTGTTAAGATTTTCTCTCTTACCTATTCATCTGATGTTTAAAATCAGGCACAATCTCTTTTAATTTAAAGAGTTTATCACTACACGCAAGTAACTCTTCTATATCTC
>JALULU010000147.1 GCA_027040585.1 Acidobacteriota bacterium
TATCTTTCTTACACTTACACCAATCAGGTTTGAGTCCCTTATCGTCAAAACCCTTTACAGGATTACTGTTCACATACTCATAAAGGTTCAATTTATTAATCAAATCCTCCCTCAAATACCTCCCAATCTCAGGTGCATAGTATCTGTGAAAGTTGTAGTAAAAGCCGGTTTCAGAATCGTAGTATTGCCCTGGGAATCTTAAGTTGTTTTCTACGGTGTTAACCGTTTCATTTACATTTCCAAATGAAAAATAATCACCCTGCCAGACAACATTAAACGATTGGTCAATCATTTTTTGTGGGGTAAACAAATGATCGTTTATGTAAAAGTATTTGTTTACACTTGAATCCTCTTGATACAGCGGATCTGTTGACCAGGGGCGATCGGGATTGTAGATGTATTTTTTAATCAAATTCATATTTTCGTCATATTCTGCAAGTAACCCCTCCTGACCGTAGAAGTAAATCACTGTTTTTTCCAAATTTCCATTTGAATAGACTTCCTTTTTAACCCTTTCTCCAATTGGATCGTAGGTGTATTTTGAAACTAAGTTGCCGTTTATACTTACTTCTTCTATTCTCTCAAGGGGATTGTAACTTATATCAAACCTATTTCCACTCTTTTCATAACTTACAACTGAACCGTTTTCATTGTAACTTAAAACTCCTACATTTGTCCCACCATTTCCATAGCCCAAAAGCTCATTTGATGCGTCATAACTAAATGTGTCATACAGATTACTGCTTATTCTATTTCCATTGTAAAAATTTTTACTCACTTTCATTTGCTTACATTTTAGTTAAAGAAAAAATAATTTGTCAAGGAAGAAATTTACACAACATAAAAAACAAATCTCTTGAAAAATCCAGTTAAAAAATATAAAATTCACTTCAGGAATTTAATATAGGAGAGAGGATATGTTATACCTTAATTTAGATGAGTTTAAAAATTCAATTAAAGATGTTGTTAAATACAATGATGCCGGAACATCAGAAATTTTATCCGAACAAAAACTGAGATATGAACTTATTGACAAACTTATTTACAACGCAGTATTTAATGGAGATGTTGAAATTGCTGCAAATTGCAGGTATTTAATTAGAACCGCTGCCCCACTTCTTGGAATTTACCCCGCCTCAATTCACGATCTTTACATGGCAATTGGAAAGGAAAAATACACCGGGTTTACTGTTCCCGCAATAAACCTTCGTGGACTTACCTATGACAAGGCTCAACAAATTTTTGACGTTGTCTTAAAGGAAAATGTTGGACCCTTTATCTTCGAGATTGCCCGCTCAGAAATTGGATACACAAATCAATGGCCTTCCGAATACTCAGTTGCCATATTTGCTGCAGCAATAAAAAAAGGATATAAAGGTCCTATTTTTATTCAGGGAGACCACTTTCAGGTTAAGGCTAAGAAGTTTAAGGAAAATGAAAATCTTGAAATTGAAGCAATAAAAGTTTTAATAAAAGATGCCATTGATGCCGGTTTTTACAATATAGATATAGATACCTCCACACTTGTTGACTTAAGTTATGACACAATAGATGAACAGCAGAGATTAAACTACGAAATCTGTGCGCTGTTTACAAAGTATATTAGGGATTTAGAACCTGAAGGTATTATAGTTAGTGTGGGTGGAGAGATTGGAGAAGTTGGCGGCAAAAACAGCACACCGGACGAATTAAGAGGCTTTATGAAGGGATATTTAAGGACACTTGAGAAAGATGGCGGACACGTTGGAATTAGTAAAATAAGTGTTCAAACAGGTACTTCCCACGGTGGTGTTCCACTTCCAGATGGAACAATTGCAAAGGTAAAACTTGATTTTAATGTGCTTAAAACACTTGGTGAAATAGCCAAAAAAGAATATGGAATAGGTGGAGTTGTCCAACACGGCGCTTCTACACTACCAGAAGAACTTTTTCATAAATTCCCAGAGGTAAAAACACTTGAAATTCACCTTGCAACTGGATTTCAAAATATTGTTTATGACCATCCAGCGTTTCCATCTGATTTTAAAGAAGAAATTTACAATTTACTGAGAACAAAATTTATAAATGAAAAGAAAGAAGAGCAAACAGACGAGCAATTTATTTACAAAACAAGAAAAAAGGGGTTTGGACCATTAAAGAAGAAATTCTGGGATTTGCCAGAAGATGTTAAAAAGCCTATTATGAAATCATTGCATGATAAATTCCACTTTCTTTTTGAAAAACTTGGAACTTTCAACACAAGATATGTCGTTGAAGAAACAATAAAATACACACCACACAAAATTTCCCTTGAAAGAGAAAAAGATATGGTAAAATAGTTATTTGCCTTTTTTAATTCGGGCTCTCCTTGTGGAGAGTCCTTATTTTTTTGGAGGAATTAATGGAAAAAGGATTTTCGTCCTGGATAAAATTCACTATAAGTGAAACCGTTGAAGAAATAAAAAAATTGGAGGAAAAGAAATACCCCATTGAAAATGAAGAGGTTTTCATTGATTGGGGGGAAAATATCCCAGATTATTACAACAAAAATTATCTCAGGATTCTAATTCAAGATCCTTACAGGATATTTGTCTACTGGGAACTTGATATTGATACAATCTCAAACTACTTTAACAACACTAATAACAAATTGATTTTAAAAATTGACAACCTGACTGACAACATAACAATTCCAATAAACGTTGGAAATACAAGAAGCTGGTGGGTCTACACATCCCCAGATAAAAGATACAGGGCAAATCTTTACATAAAAACTGAAGATGGAACTGAAATTCAACTATTAAAGACAAAAATTGTAAAAACACCAAGGGATTACGTTTCATGGAAAACTGATGAGTATGAACTCTTCTCAAG
>JALULU010000148.1 GCA_027040585.1 Acidobacteriota bacterium
CTGTTTCAATTTCCTGACGGAACATCTGATTATTACACACCAGAAGGGAAATCTATAAGAAAGCAATTTTTAAAATCCCCACTTAAATTTGGAAGGATAACCTCCAGATTTTCATATCACAGGTTTCATCCAATTTTAAAGAGATATATGCCACACTTAGGAATTGATATAGCAGCCCCAATAGGTACTCCAGTACATGCAGCAGGAGATGGAGTTGTAGTTTACGCAGGATGGAGAGGGGGAGCAGGAAAATTTATTGAAATTAAACATAAAAATGGTTATAGAACACAGTACATGCACCTTTCAAGGATAAGAAAGGGAATTAAGAGAAGAAAAAAGGTCAAGCAAGGCGAAATTATAGGATATGTGGGAAGTACAGGACTTTCAACAGGCCCACACCTTGACTATAGAATAAAAAAGAATGGAAGATACATAAACCCACTTAGTGCAAAATTTAAAAGGGCAAAACCTCTACCTGAAAAATATTTAAAAGAGCTCAAAGAAATTGTCAAAAAATATGAAAATTTGTTGGGAGATTAATAAAGGTGCCAGGCACAATTTTATATTTAAATTTAGACAGTGCCAGGCACAAAAAATTAACAAAAATCAGTCAAAAAGTTTAATCTTATAAAGAAGATTTAATTTTTCAATAACGGGTATAATTTTTCTTACACTAAAAACATCCACTAAAAAGCTTCCCACAATGAGTATTTTTTTGGGCCTTGGTGCAGCACAGTTTACACATTCAGGAAATTCACTGACATCGCCTTTTATATGAGCTTCCCTCATTTTAACAATTCTTTCACAGTTCCAGATCTCTGCAAGACTTTTTTCTTTAATATTACCAATTGGTTCAGCAAGCCATGCATGACAACATGGATATACATCGCCATTTTCCTCAATATATATTGGTCCCTGCCAGAGATAATGGCATGGTGCTAATTTTTTACTTTTTTTAATCTTCTTATCTTTAGCATCTTCAAAACAGACACCATCGATCTTAATTTCATCCTCTTTAATTCTAATCTCATCAACCCCATCTACTTTCCACAACTTACGGTAATCATCTATTTGATCAGCATTTAATGGCAATCTTACCATTTGTAAGGTCACAAAAACTTTAGATTTGAGTTCTTTTTTTATTCTCAAAAAAGTCAAAATATTCTCTCTAACCTTATGGAATTTAGCACCTTTTCTATAAAACTCATAAGTATCAGGTGTCGCACCGTCAAAGGCAAAAATAATATAATCGAGGCCAGCCTCAACCAATTCTTTTGATTTTTCTTCTGTTAAAACAGTAGCGTTTGTTGAAAAGCCAACTCTTATCCCACTTTCTTTACACAATTTAATCATTTTTACTAAATCAGGGTTTAAAAGAGGTTCACCACCTCCCTGTGGTATTACAAATTCAAAAAAATCTTTACCTTCCTCAACTATTTTTTCAAACAATTCAAATTCAATATCTTTATTTGCAAACTCACTAATGGCACGGGGGCACATGGGACATTTTAAATTACACCTTGAGGTGGAAGATACAATGGCACTTAATGGTAAGCCATAAAGTTTTGTCTCACCCTTAAGGTATGATTTTAATAATCTATATCTATTCGCCCTTTTTTTACTCATACATTCTTCCAAAAAATCTAATCTCAATTTTACATAAAATGTTTGCTTTTTCAAAAACAATATGGTGCCAGGCATAAAATTTTTATTTTTGGTAGTACCGGGCACAATTTTTTATTTAAATTTAAACAGTGCCAGGCACAAAAGTCCAAAAATCTTAAAAATTGATAAGAAATAAAATTTTTGCTAAAATTCAACTTCGCCACTGTAGCTCAGCTGGTAGAGCAGATGATTCGTAATCATCAGGTCGGGGGTTCGAGTCCCCCCAGTGGCTTATTTTTCTTGAAACAAAAGTGGAAAAATCAAATCTTAAAATTGTGGAAAATTTTAAAAAACCTAAAAAAACGAGGATAATATATGGAATATAAGGATTATTATAAAATCTTAGGAGTACCTAAAAACGCTACACAAGATGAAATAAAAAAGGCATATAGAAAACTTGCAAGAAAATATCACCCTGATTTTAATAAGGGAAACAGTGAAGCTGAAAAAAAGTTTAAAGAAATAAATGAAGCATATCAAGTTTTAAGCAATCCTGAAAAGAGGAGAAAGTACGACCAGTTGGGGGCAAATTGGGACAAATTCCAGAACTTTAATCCAGGAGATTTTGGATTTAATTTTGGAGGAAGTGGAGACTGGTTTAGCGGATTCTCATCAAAAAGAGAAAAGGGATTTGGTGGATTTAGTGATTTTTTCAAGATGTTTTTTGGCGGTGGAGATATATTTGGTGAAGATATTTTCACCTCTCAAAGAAAGAGGAAAACAAGCAGAGCAAGGAATATAACTGCAGATTTAACCATTTCACTTCAGGAAGCCTATTTTGGTTCTACAAGAATTTTAAAAATGCAGAGGGAAGAGAAATGTCCCAATTGTAATGGAATGGGAATAGTTGGAAATCAAATATGCAGTAGATGTATGGGAAGGGGAATAATTTCTTATCCTGAAGAAATTGAAGTAAAAATTCCACCTGGAGTAGAAGAAGGTTCAAAGGTAAGGGTTAAAGGCAAGGGAAAAAATGGTGGAGACCTTTTTTTAAAAATTCACATTTCAGAAGATTCAGGGTTTAAAATTCAGGGGAGAGATATTTACACCGAAATTGAAATTCCAGTATATATAGCAGTATTAGGTGGTGAGGTGGATGTACCAACCATTTCAGGCATAGTAAAGATGAAAATTCCACCTGAAACACAAAATGGGAAAACCTTTAGATTAAGAGGTAAAGG
>JALULU010000149.1 GCA_027040585.1 Acidobacteriota bacterium
CACTGATACCTATCTCTGAACTTTCATGGAAAAAAATAAAACACCCTTCAGATGTTATCTCTGTAGGAGATATTGTAGAAGGAGTTATAGTAAATGTCGATGGTAAAAATAGAAAAATATCTATTTCCATAAAAAAGATAACACCACATCCTTTTGAGGAATATCTTGAAAAAATTAATGTTGGGGATATAATAGAAGGTGAGATTAGGTCCATTATGTCTTATGGACTCTTTGTGAAGCTTAGCGAAGGGATAGAAGGATTATTACATATATCTGGATTGCCTTATACAGGAGGTAAAAAATTAGAAGAACTTTACAAAAGAGGGGATAAAATTAAAGTTAAAATACTTAAAATAGATAAGGAAAATAGAAAAATTTCTCTTACTTCTCTGGAAAAGGAAGAAGAAGAAAAAATGAGGAGAGAAAAGAAAAAGGAAAAAGAAGTTGAAAGATTGAAAGAGAGTGAAGAGGAAAGGAAGTATATGGCCACAGATAATGAAGGCCTTACAACTTTAGAGGATAAAATTCCAAAAGATATATTAGATAAATTTTATAAGAAATGAAAATTAAAAAAACTAAAAAAGATCAAAAGCATGAGGATAGGGAGGATAGGAACTGGTTAGAGAAAGTTTTCTTTTTAAACTTAAGTGATAACGAATTTAAAATTGATAGGAAATCCTTAAATGTAATAGAAGTTGATAGTTTTGAGAAATTAGAGGAAAGTGTTAGAAATCAGAAAGACAACAATTTTTGTATTATAATAGGGATATCTTCGAATTTAATGGTTAACTATGTTGCCATTTCAAGTATTCTCTATTCTGGGAATAGTGGATATACTTTTCCAATTATAAACATAATTCATCCATCGAGGGATTTTAAAGAATATAGGGCATTTGTCTATGGGATTAAGCCTTATCCTATAAAAATTTTAAATAAAGAGGCTATGGAAACTTTGTTAAATGTAAAAGATGTGAATATGAGGACCTTTGATAGAATTCCAGTTGAATTTATTGCTTTTATTGAAAGCGAGAAATTAAAGAAAACTCTCCCTGTTGTGTGCAAGAATGTAAGTTGGTCTGGTGCTTATTTTGAAAGTAGAGTTAGATTAAGCATCAAAGAATTTAATTTTGTTCTTAAATCAAGGTTGCATAATATACCAATTCCAGCGATTAAGATGAGGGAAGTTGAGGTCAAAAATACTCCTAAAAGATATGGATATGGAATAAAGTTTAAATTTCCTTTGCCACTTACTCTTATTCAATATCTTTATACTAAATATCTGAGAGAACTTGAAAATAGGGAAATTCAATAATCTTTTGGAGATTTTTTAATGAGAACTAAAAGAGAAGGGAGAAAAAGGAGAAGTTCAATTTTTTCGTCCCTTCTTTTTTTTATGATTTCAGTAGGAATATTTCCTCTTATTTTTAGTAGTTATCGCTTGATTGAGTATAACTCCAACGTTTTAAAAAGAGATAGGCAACTAATTCACCTTCAACTTTGTAAATCCATGGCAAGTGAAATTTCTACATACTTAAATTATTGCCTTGGGTTGTTAACTCCAATAGATAAATCTCTTGAATTAAATATGCTCGACAAAAATAAAAGTGAGCTTTTACTTAATAGGGTATATAACACATTTTCAGGAAATCTTAAATTTATTGAAATTTTATATTTAAATAAAAAAAGCGAAATACAGGCAGGACTTCTAAATTTAGATGATAAAACAACAAAAATAATAAACTCTTCTATTCTTAAATGCTTAAGGAGTTCTAGTGGTATATATATTTCAAAACCAATTTATACAAGAACATTTATAAATGGGACTATAGTTGTAGGGAAAAGGATAGATATTAAAGGAAAGGCTTATGCCTGTTTAATTGCCCTTTTTTCCATTAAAAAAATTAATTATTCATTTAGACGAGCATCTATGGCTGGAAATGTGGTTTATTTAGTTGATATTCAAAAGGGGGATATCATATGGCATCCAAACAAAGAGATTTTATTAAAAAAAGAAAATATTTCCAATACTCCTATTTATGGTGAAATGGTTAGGTTAGATCCATTTGTTATAAATACATTCGATGTTAAACTTGGAAAAGAAAAAAAATTGGTTTCAATTTATAGAATTCCTTATAACGTTGTTAATTGGGGGATAGTGGTTGAAACACCGGAATCAATAGCAAATGCAGATATAAATAACATGACTCTCCAGACAATTAAATGGGCTATATTGTCTTTGATATTTGCTGTAATTTTGAGTTTTGTTTTTTCTGTAAAAATTGCGCAACCTATTGCACGTCTCACAGCCTGGACTAATAAGACCACTGTATATCTTCGTAAACTCTCCTCAACAATTGATGAGGGTGAACTTAAGGAACTTGAATCTGAGTATCAGGTAAAAATAGACGTAAAGGCAAATAATGAAATAGGAATACTTTCTGATAGATTCAGGGAAATGGCGGATACCCTTAAAGAAAAAATAAAACAATTGCAGCAAGCTGCTCAAGAAAATAGGGAACTGTTTAAAGGTTCAATTAAAACACTTGCTGCTGCAATTGATGCGAAGGATCCTTATACTCGAGGACATTCTGAAAGGGTTACTGAATACTCATTGACCATAGCAAAGGAATTGGGGCTATCTCAGGAAGAGATTGATAATCTGGAAAATGCAGCACTTTTACATGATATTGGTAAAATAGGGATAAAAGATGAAATTTTACAGAAGCCAGGTGATTTGACGGAAGAAGAATTTAAAATTATGAAATTGCATCCTGAGTTTGGGGCAAAAATAATTGAACAGATACCCAAACTAAAACCTTCAGTTGATGG
>JALULU010000150.1 GCA_027040585.1 Acidobacteriota bacterium
AATTAAAAAAAATTAATTTTCTTAAATTAAAAACTCCAAATACATTGATAATCAAAGAAATTAGAAAATAAAAAAATTTCTAAATCCGAGGTCAGTCCTCAATAATAAAAAATTTGATGAGTTTGGAAGTTATAGAGGTTAAGAATTTGAAAGCTGATAGGGACAGACCTTGAAAATGAGAATAAGAATGAAATGAAAAGATATTGGGGTCAGACCTAATGATGAGATTAAAAAATAATGGGAAAATGATTGGGGTCAAACCTCGATGACAATAAATGACAATAAATGATAAAGAAAAAATATGGGGTCAGACCTCGGTATAATTTCGGTATAATTTTTAATAATATTTAATACAACTAATTTTTACAAATGATTTTAATCAACCTTTGAAAAATTTACCCTATCCACTACACCAAGGACACACGCATCAAAAGGGATGTCCACTCCATGGGCAAAGGCTGCTTCTTTAGATGTTACATAAAAAACTTTCTCACCTGAACCACAACCAGCAACATCTGCTGCCACAAGCGGATCACCAATTCTATTTTCCCTTTCATCAATTGGTTGGATTAATAGAAGTCTTTTCCCTTTCATTGAAGGATTTGAAATTGACAAAACCACATTACCTATAACAATCCCCAATTTCATCAGCCTGTAACCACCACTTTGTCAAATTTAATTGCAATTCTGGAATTTATTTTCTTACCATCGGCTATTGCTGGCAAGACAAGTGAAAGATTTAAAGTATTTATTAAATCCTTTCTCAATTTATCATTATTAATTTCAAGTATACTTTCAACCTTTGCATCTCCATTTTTAGTTATGGTTGCAATTAATTCAACATTTTCTATACTTGAATCATTTATATATTTTTCTGCAAGATTTTTAAGTGGAATTGCACTTATCCTCGGAATGTACACATCCGTTAAACTCAAAGAATCAGGGGTAAATTGATACGTCCTCTCCATATACAAAACGTTATATACCATCTTTTCAACTTCTTTCTGTCTGTTTAAAGTAGCATATTTCTTTTTAATAGCATTTTCAAAAGTTTGAGGTGCTGAGGCAAAAAGTGAAAAAACTATAGCAAATATAATTAGAGCCAGAGGAAATCCAACAAGCATGTCTCTCAAATTTTCAAAAGTAAAACTATTCAAGAGTTTAAACCTTAAATTCCTGAACATAACTGATATGGGATGTACTCTTCTAAAATTAGTTTTGCTTAAAATAACATAGTCAAGTCCTTCATCTGGGTTTGGAATAGGTAAAGTCCTAATACTTCCCTTTATGCTTTTTAAGTCATAAAAATATAATTGACACAATGTACATTCTGATAGATGCTGAAACAATTTTATTTCATTTTCTCTGCAAATCTCACCATCTAAATATTCATTGATGAGAATTTTGTATTCTCTGCAAGTCATCTTTAACACATTTCCTCTAAAATTCTTTTCAATTCTTCCCTTGCCCTAAAAAGTCTGCTTTTTACAGTACCCATTGGAATATCAAGAGTGCTTGATATCTCCTCATATGAAAATCCCTCTATATCTTTCATAACAATAAGAATACGATTTTTTACTGATATAAGTTTCAATGCCTCAGATATTTTACCCTTTAATTCAAGTTTTTTATATCTCTCTTCAGGGGTTTCAACACCATTACTTAATTTTAAATCAAGTAGAATAAAGTTGCTCTTTCCAAGTGAGCTAAAGGAAAAGGTATCCCACCACTTTTTTCTAGATAAAGTTCTCAATCTATTTTTTGCAAAATTTATAGCAATTTTAAAAATCCAGGTTTTAAATGAACTTTTTCCTTGAAATGTATCTATTTTCTCAAAAACTCTTATAAACACATCCTGTGTAACATCCATTGCTTCTTCATAATTACCAATTATTGAATAGACAACGGAAAAAATATCATATTTATATCTTCTGAAAATATCTGAAAAATCTAAAGTCTTATTTTCAACTACCTGAGATTCAACTAAAAGCTTACTTTCCTCATTAAAAAAAGTCATTTATTATTTATAACCTTTCCTAATTATATATTTTATTTTATATTTTTTTTAAAACTACTTTCAACTATTTTCTTTTCGTTTTTGTAAAATTTTGAAACCCAATATTTGGGGTCATATGGTATAAAATTCAATTTAACTTTTTTTCCAAGTCTCATCAATACCATAATTTTTAAATATTTTTCAAATGTCCCATATCCATCAAGATTTATTTTTTCAACTTCAACAGGGTTAATTTTTTCAGAGTTAGAAATTACGGCAAAATATTTTTTATAAACAAGAAGTGCAGGATTTTTAAATTTTTTATACATCTCAGATGCCCTTGAATACCCAATTTTTGCCATTTCAACCTGTTCTTTTTTCTTGCCAAGCAATTCATAACTCAGACACAACAACCAATATCCTTTTAACCCATAAGGATTCCTATTTACCCACCATTTTAAATTTTTAGCTGCTTTTTCATAATCTCCTTTAGCAAACTGACACTCTGCAATTGCAAGTTTCATAAGAGGGTCCCCATTATCTTCATACCCATATTTAAAAATTTTTTCTGCCTCATTAAAGTGCCCTTTATACATTTCATACCAGCCCTCAGCAGTTTTTAATATAAAAGGTTGGGCATAAACCTCTTTTATCTTATTTATTCCTTCCTTTATTTTGTCTGATCTTCCTGCCATAACACCAATGACAACCTCATTTAAAAATGATATCCAATCAGTTGGCCTTAAATGTTCATATCTTTTAAGTTCTAAAAAAAATCCTTCTACATCACCAAGACAAAAATTTGTCCAGGAATGTAACATATGAATAAA
>JALULU010000151.1 GCA_027040585.1 Acidobacteriota bacterium
TTGTTTATTTATTTTATCTTTCTTTTCTTTTATTCTCAACGACCTTTGCTTCACATATACTAATGCTATAGTCGCAATGTTCTAACAAAAGCGAAGCAAGGGTTTGCTTTTCGCTTTTGTCAAAGTAGCTGATATATATTTTATTTCTTTTCTATTGAATCGCTTCTTTTTTTTTCTTTTGCATATCGTACGGATCGGAACGGTCGGATCGGTTCGGTCAGATCGGACGGTATTTTTCATTCTATAGTGTAGAATCAAATTCTATAGTGTAGAATCAAAAACTTGTAATACATGATGAGGGAATTAAAGATGTTTGTATGGGACAGGCAAGTAACAGAGAAAAGGTTTATAGATGAAAATGACAAAGATAAATATTTGTGGCATTTTTTTGATGAGAATAAGAACATCAATAGAACGAATGATATTATGTTTTGTGGTGATAAAAAGAGTTATGTTGAAGGTCATATATTAATTATGGACAATATAACACATACGACACAGATTACGCTTACGGCAAGCAAGACTGTATCAATAGCGGGACTTTTATTTAGGGACAGGAATGCTTATTGTTATTTTAAAAATGCAATAATAAAATATCAAGGGAAGTTGTGGGATGAAAAGAATATAACTACGCTTTCGGTTTTTCAACATAATAACGAATCGTGTTAATGTCAAGATAAAAATTAACAAAATTGCCAATATAAAAGTTAACAAAAGTGTTAAGTAATTTTTGCATTATTTTCCCTCAATATATCTTTTGTTCTGTAAGATCTACCCACTATCTTTTCTACAACAGAATGATGCAGTAGCCTGTCTAAAATAGCATTGGCAATAATTACATCTCCAAATATCTCATGCCATTTTGAAAATTCTTTATTGGTAGTTATTATAGTACTGCTTTTCTCATATCTTTTGTTAATTAGCTGAAAAAATATATTCCCTTCTTCTTTATTTATTGGCAGATAACCTATCTCATCAATTATTAGAAGTTTATACTTTGCATAATGTTTCAGCCTTGTTTCAAGCCTGTTTTCTAAATGGGCTTTCTTCAAATTTTGTAACAGTTCATGACAGTTTGTAAAATAAGTAGATATCCTTTTTTGAGCAGCTGCTATGCCTATGGCTACTGATAAGTGTGTCTTACCTACTCCTGAATTACCAAGAAATAATATATTTTCCTGACGCTCTATAAATCTAAGACTTAATAAATCCAGAATCTTTTTTTTATTTATACCTGGCTGAAAATTAAAATCAAAATCTTCTATTGTTTTTAAAAATGGAAAATTAGCCACTTTTACACAGGCATTCATTGCCCTTGCTTCTTTAAACTTGATTTCATACTCTGTAAGCTCTTTTAGAGCTTCTACAATAGATTTCTTCCCAGAATTAATCAAATCAATGTAACTGTCCAGATGCTCCTTAAATTGAAAAAGTTTCAATTCTTCAAGATTATTTACCAAAGATAAATAAGCACTACTCATTACTTGCTCCTTTCAACTTTGATAATAATTCTAAATTCCTTAACGATAATTCCTCTATCTCTTCTGTGGGTTTCCATTTTAATTTCTTTAACATTAAGGATTTATAATCTGATTCGTTGTAATTAATAAATGAATCAGAAACTTCATAAATTCTTATTATCTCACTATCTTTATAAATATAAAGATACTTACCTTCTTCCCTTATTTTTAAACTCTTGCCTATAAACTCAGGAGGAACTGAATACCTTTTGCCATTGTAGTAAATCAAAGAATCTTTATGTACCTTTACTGCCTTTTTATAATTTAAATAAAAATCTATTATTTCTTCACTTGGTAAAGGTGAAAGTTCTTTAGACTCTTTAGTAAAAAGAACAATAGGACTCACATTAGTTGTTTGATTGATTTCTGAGTTAACTTCATCACTCAATTTATCAATAATTTCTATTAACTCTGATTCATTAGAAAATTCATGATTATAAGGAATTAGTCTGCTTAAAAATCTGTTTGAGGCTTCTACCTTACCTTTGGTTTCTGGACTCTTTGCTTTGCACCTCCTTACTTTGAAATTAAAATCTTTAGCAAATTGTAAAAAGGTAGAACTAATCTTTTTAGTCTTGGGATTTATTATAGCGCTCATATTATCTATAAGTATTTCTTGAGGAACTCCACCAAAGTATATAAAAGTATTTATCAGACACCTTATTACATCTTCCTCTGTCTTAGTTATACTATATGTAAATTTATGCATCCTTGATGCTGATAATACACTGTTAAATACATTAAATTTAAATTCTTCACCATTCTTAGACACCATCTTTATATCTTCCTTAAAATCACATTGCAGCTGACGACCCAACTCCGTCTCAAAACGAGGATAACCTATGCTCTTTTTAGCACATATCAAATTGTGCTTTCTTACATAATAATCAAAATTGGAACGGCTTCCTATATTGGGGTCTTTGCGTAAAATAAATTTATATACTCCTGTTATTGTTGAACCTGGCAAAGACAATTTCTCTTTGATTTCTTCTTGATATTTGTCAAGAACTGATACTCTTTTTCTTTTCTTAGCTCTTTTAAAACCTTTGTCATATTTGGATATCGTTTGTCTTGATACCCCATACTTCCTTGATAATTCACTGTAATTAGGTTTCATCCCCAAACTCCTTAGGTGCCTTAATGCTAATTCAAAATCCTTCAACTGAATCACCTCCGAAATTTTTTTCGAAGGTGATCCTAATTTTATTTTGCAAAAATGTTAACTTTTATATTTGCATAATTGTCATTTTTTATATTAGCATTAACACCATATCCTCACCAGTAACATACAAATC